>JAWAPV010000183.1:0-2540 GCA_038894255.1 Bathyarchaeia archaeon | reverse complement strand
TGTGGCTTTGGGGTGCCTATGCGGAGTACATTAAGGTTCCCGCTCGCATGGTTCTCGTGAACATGCAGGAAATTCCCGGGCACGTGTCCTTTGAGGAAGCAGCAGTTACAGAGCCTTTGGCTTGTGTCTTGCACGGGGTTGAAGAAGCCAATGTGAAGCTGGGCGAGACAGTAGCGATTATCGGCGCGGGACCTATTGGTTTGTTGCATCTTTTGACAACCAAAAAGATTGGCGTGGAAAGAGCGATAGTTATAGATTTAGTTGAGGAAAGGTTGGAATTTGCGCGGAAATTGGGCGCAGATGAGACGGTCAATGCTGGGAAAGAGAATGTGGTTGAGCGCGTTTTGCGGCTGACAGGCGGATATGGCGCCGACGTCGTGATTGAAGCAATAGGTTTACCCTCCACCTGGGAACAAGCCTTGAAACTTGTTAGAAAAGGCGGAAGAGTGCTGGAATTCGGAGGCTGCCCTCCTGGAACCGAAATCAAAGTTAACGCTGAAATGCTTCATTACGGCGAGCAAACTCTCCTGGGAGCCTTTCACACGACGCCTTTGCACTTTAGAAAAGCTTTAAACCTTATCGCGTCAAAAACTATAGACGTTAGCCCCCTCGTAACAAGGCAGATGAAGCTTGACGATGTTAAGGAAGCTTTTGAGACGCTTTTAACCTCAAAAACAGACATCAAAATAGCGATAAAACCGTAAAGCCACCAGCCTTTTTAGCTCAACAGCTTTAAACCTTCGTCTACATTCCTTTCTTCAGAAGAGGCAAAGCACTTGAAAACCCTCACGCTCATCGGACTTGGACTGCACGACGAATCGGGCATAAGCCTACGAGGCTTGGAGGAAGCAAAAACAGCTGAGCATGTTTTCATAGAACTATATACAAACCTGATGCCCAACTTGTCACTGGACAGACTTGAGCATATTCTTGGAAAAAAGCCTGTGATTGTTTCGAGAAAAGACTTAGAGGAAAACAACGGAAAAATTGTTTTAGAAGCAGCAAAAAAAGGCAAAACTGTCTTGCTTGTGCCGGGAGACCCGCTTATCGCAACTACTCACGTTGCTTTAAGGCTC
Source organism: Bathyarchaeia archaeon (assembly GCA_038894255.1). Taxonomy (GTDB): domain Archaea; phylum Thermoproteota; class Bathyarchaeia; order Bathyarchaeales; family Bathycorpusculaceae; genus JAWAPV01. Next base: position 1,464 of record JAWAPV010000183.1, on the reverse strand, counting down.
GAAGCAAAAAAGCAAAACATAAAAACCCTGATAATCCACGGCACATCCATACTCTCAGCAATAATAGGCTTGTCAGGCTTGCACAGCTACAAATTCGGAAAAAGCGTGACAATACCCTTCCCAGACGAAAACCCCTCCGAAACCCCCTACGAAGCTATAAGACAAAACAAGCAGAGAGGACTACATACGCTGTGCCTTCTTGACGTGAAAGCTGAAGAAAAACGCTACTTAACCATACGTGAGGCACTAAACTCTCTAATTGAAACAGAGAAACGCAGGAAAAAGCAAATCATAAGCCCAAACACGTTAGCAGTAGGCGTAGCCAGAGCCGGAAGCCCCGAACCCACCGTCAAAGCGGGCCCAGTAGGAGAGTTACTGTGCTACGACTTTGACGGTCCACCCCACAGCCTAGTATTTCCCGGAAAACTTCATTTTATTGAAGCTGAAGCGCTTATCACGTTTGCAGAGGCGCCTCAAAACCTTAGGGAGAAAGCAGCTTGAATCTTGAGAAGCTCGTAGCCAAGTACGTGTCGTCTGCCGAGCACGTTTTAGAAGAGCTTGAAGTCGCGGAAAACATGAAAGTTGATACTGATCAAGTTGGAAAGGTCTTGGAGCAGGCAAAGCTCTATTTGGAAGATGCCAAATATTATAGGGACAAGGGCAAGCTTGACGTAAGTTTAACCTCTGTCGCCTACTGTGAAGGTTTATTAGACGCTTTGAAACTGCTAGGTGCCGTGAGCTTCGAATGGCCGACAAAAAAGAGAAAAAAATAGTTTTGGCTTCAGGAGTTTTCGACCTTCTCCATCTGGGGCATGTAAAGTTTCTGGAAGAAGCGAAAAAGGCAGGTGGGCCAAACGCCGAGCTCATAGTTATCGTCGCCCGTGACAGCACCGTGCTTAAGCGCAAGGGCGAAAAGCCAGTTATGCCTGAAAACCAGCGTTGCGTCCTTGTTGAGTCTTTGAAAGTGGTGGATTGCGCCATGCTCGGGTTTGAAGGATTCGACATCGGAAAAGTCATTGAAAAAATCAAACCGCACATAATTGCGGTTGGCTACGACCAAGACGGTATGGAGAAGACTGTCAAGGAGTATGTGGAAAAGAAAAAGCTGAACATAAAGATTGTAAGAATAGGCAAGTTCGGCGAAAACGAGCTGGACAGCTCTTCAAAAATTAAGCAGAAAATAATTGAGGACTTCAAAAGATGAGCTTTGCTCTTGAGAACCGCGCCAGATACATGGTCACATACACCCTTATCGCCTTAAACGTGATTATCTATGCCTATACTTCCTTTTTAAGCGGCAACCCCGTCGAAACAAGCCCCGAAGTGCTTCTGCGCTACGGACAAGTCAACGCGCTTGTCATGCGCGGCTGGTTCTTCCAGCTTTTCACAGCAATGTTTGTCCACGTCAACTCAGTCCACCTAATCGGCAACATGTTTTTCCTGCTAATTTTCGGCTTACGAGCC
>JAWAPV010000182.1:0-2558 GCA_038894255.1 Bathyarchaeia archaeon | reverse complement strand
CGAAAAAACCAGACCCAACCCCAACACCAAGGTTATAGTTGTTAGATTAGCGCCTACAGTGTCCCCCAAAGCCAAGCGCACCCTGTTGCGTTTCATTGCAATTAAACCAAAGGCGAACTCGGGCATGGATGTACCGATAGCCACGATTTTGGCTCCAATTATTTCATTTGATAAACCGAGAACCTCGACTATTTCAGATGCTGAAGAAACCACAAAACGTGCTGCAACTACGACAACCACCGCTGCAAGTACTACTACTGCCAGAGTTGTAATGTTCCTTTGATTCTTTTGTTCACACATTTTTCCTTCCACATCTTCAGACGTTGGGCTTCTTTTTTTGCTCATTCTATATAGGCTAAACACAAACACGCAGATCAGTGCAACTCCTACAAAAGGGCTAGCTATTCTCAACACTATTAGAAGCAAAGGGATCAACGACGCCAGAAACAACAGATCAACAAGCTCCACCAAGGTGTTGGTTCCACAATTTTTCATAGAACCAAATATGGCTAATATACCAATTACGATGCCAATGTTGAAAACATGAGAACCTAGTATGTCGCCTATGCTTATTCCTGCGTGACCTTGCGAAACGGCAAAAATAGCTACTGTCAATTCAGGCATACACGTCATTATTGCCAATATTACGAAACCTGTCGCAACTTCACTGAGACGAGTACGTTCCATTAAATCTTCAACATATTTTATTGTGAAAAAACTAGCTAAAGCTAAAGAAACGAGAGACGCCAGCAAGACCAGGATTGGAAAAACAAATTCCATATATTTCTCGAGCCCTCGCTCTTATTGAGATTGACCATTATTTAAAAGTAATGTGGTGAGTTCAGCCAATTTTTCGTAATTATAAACAATTCTGGTCTTCCACTGAAATATAGCATTTTTCTCATCAAATTAAAGAAGCTCTTTTTTGCTTACGCCCTTTTTTTGTCCTTGTTCCTGTATGGCAAAATCGACAGAAAAATAGATAGGACTAACAGTGCGCAAAGCCAAAAGAACAAGTGCGAGGCCTCCTTATTTTTGTGTTTGTATTTTTTGGTCTGGGGTAAAACTTTTATAAGTATGTATGTTGTGGATAGGAAGTATACCGCAAATTAAGGTGCTTTCATGGAACCTAGCAAAAAACCGTTGAACGTGTTGATCAAGCAGTTAAACGCAACAATTTCTGTTGTACTGAAAAACGGGTGCGAATACAAAGGCAAGATGATCAAGTGCGATGGGCATATGAACATTCTGTTGGAAGGAGCCTCTGAATCTAAAGACGATCAGCTGCTGACAAACTACGGTAATGTGCTTTTGCGGGGAAACAACATCCTCTATATTGCGTTGGAACCGGCATAAGCAAAAAGGCTATTGTTTTTTCCTGTCACGTAGTCTAAGGCTTCTTTAAAATTGTACTTTAGGATGCGTTTTCGGCTGAAAAAGCGCAGCACGTTTTTTACGTCTCTTTCAAGAAGCAAAAGGGCGTTAGGATGCTCTCGAGTTACATACTGCGGCCAGTCTATAATTAGGATGTGCCTTCCGTTTCTTAGTATGATGTTGTATTCGCTTAAATCTGCGTGAATTATTCCTGCCTTAAGGTATGCTTTTCTTACGTTGCGCAAAATTTCTCTGAGAACTGTCTTAGGATGAGGCAATTTTTTCCATTCGGCAAGTTCTGCCCCCTCTATCATGCCCATAACTAAGACGTGGCGATTATGACTTAATGGTTCTGGAACAGCTACGCCATGCGAAAACAGAATCTGCAAACATTGAAATTCTTTCTCAGCCGCTTGCCTTGACTGAAAAAGCCAAGCCTCATGTTCCTTTACATATCCTCTTTTTCTTTGAGTCTGACGGAAACTAATTCTTCCAAGTCTGTGAAATTTAACTGCAACTTGCCTTCCCTTCGCCGTTATCGCATCGTAAACGTCTGCCTCTTTTCCGACGCCAAGAGGCTTTCCAAAAGCTTCAAGCAAACCCGTTTTGACTAAAGCGTTAATTGCAAGACAATCATAACCCGCATAATTCAAAGTGTAGCCAACATACGCTCCTCGCTGTCTATAAATCAAACCCATCTTGCTAAGGCGGCTAAGCCGAAAATCTGTTTCACGTGCAAGGTCGAACCTTGCAATTTTGGCAATCTGCGATTCGGGCACAAACTCATGCTGGCTCATGCCGGCCTCTATTGCCTGCAGCACTTTGAAGTCTTCTTTCTCCAGCGAACGGAACACCTGAACCGCAACATCAGCCGACGACATAACATTCATTAGTTAGGGCTTCCAACTAAAAGAAACTTGCTTAAACCCTTAGCTTCTCGACTTCTTCTCTGCTTGGCGGGGCAACCGTCAGCTCCCTGTCAAGATTGGCTTTACCAAACTTGACACGAACCAAGCCACTCTTGTTGTCCGAATAATAGGCAGTGAGGCGCGCAGCGGTTTCAACAGCCTGCCTTTTTGCTCGGCCTTGGAGAAGAGTTATTGGGCTTCCACATCCTTGGGCTTCAAAGTAAAACTCCTGTTTCTTTTTCATTTGGAGCAGCGTTTTATTTTCTGCCTCGTTTC
>JAWAPV010000181.1:0-2576 GCA_038894255.1 Bathyarchaeia archaeon | reverse complement strand
AAGAGGCGGGCTCTTCTGAAAGCTCTGGCGGCGTTAAGGGTAAAGGCGGATTGGTTGCTGGTTTTTCGGAAATTCTTTTTTTTGTTTTTGTTTTGGCAGAGTATTATGGCGTGGATCTGGAGGAGGAGTTTATGCAGTTTGTTAATGATCGAATGCTTAATTTTTTGAGGTAAGTTTTAGAGCCCTTGCTGTTGTTGATACGTTTTGTTGACACAACTCGTATATAGTTTCGGGTTAGGGTTTTTCTTGCAAGGCTCTGAGGCGTTTTACTATGTTGGGGTGTGTAGAGAATATCTCTGCTATTTTGTCGAGTGTAGTTATTTTTGTTGAAAGAATCTCTTGCACAAGTTTTTGGTCTCCGCTTGTCTGCATGGTAGTAATTGCCGCGGCGTCTGCCTCGACGCGGTCTGGGTCAGCTATGAACAGGGCTTTGAAAGAGCTTATGTTTTGCTTCTGCTTTTGTTGTCTGCCTATTCTTCTTGTTGAATGAACGATTTTTGCAAGTCCGCTTGAAAGTTTCTGTGAACCATTCTCCACGATGAGTACACTATGCCTGTCGGCGTAGTATTCGCGTAGGCGGCTTAGGTAAAGCGTGAACGTGGTTAGAATCCACGAAAAGAGCATGAATCCGAGGCCAAGCGCCGCGTTGGTGCCTGCACTGTTTCTTTGGTTTCTGTACCAAGAAGAAAGCATTAGCGAGTATCCGATGTAGTAGAAGATGGCGGGCAAAAGCGATACAAACATCATTATCTGCACGTCTCTGTGTTTTAGATGACCTATCTCGTGGCCGATTACGGCTTCTACCTCTCCCATGTCGAGGTTTTTCAGCAAGCCGTCAGTTACCGCCACGCGGGAGCCTGCGATTGGAGAACCGTAGGCAAAGGCGTTGGGTACCGGAATCTGCGCCAGCATAAGTTTTGGTTGTTTTATGCCGCTTTTTTGGCTAAGTTCAGCAACCATCCTGTGCAGCTGAGGGTTCTCGTTTTCTGCTATGGGGCGCGTTCGGTACAACGCGTCAATTAGGTAGGGTGATATAAGCCACTGGAAAATGTTGAAGCCGACGACCAGCAAGCCTAAAGTAAAGAAGCTGAATGTCCCGAATACTAGTAGAAGCGCTGTAAAGACCAGCGTTGACAGACCGATTATTAACGCGAGGGTTCCAGCCATTGAAACACGGAGTTTCCATATATTCATCATTTACACCAATATTTATGAGGACGCAAGCGGCAACTTATATTTTTATCGTCACACAAAACTAAAGTTAAATCAAGAAAAGGCTGAAACCTAACCATGGATACGCTTGTAGACGACGTTGGAAGTTTTCCGCTGCCAGCTGGCGTCAGCCAAGACAATTTTAACAAGGCATACGTCAAAGCTAGACAGGCTATCATAAACAAAAATGACGTCCGAAAAGATGATTTCCTTCTGGAAAACTTTTACAACGTTATCGTCAGCTCCTTCAAAGCCAAGTGCACTGTCGGACTGGACGTGGCAAACTACCCCCAGCATTATGACATGCACCAGCAAATAGCAGAGCTTATCCAGAAAGCCATGGAAAAGGGCAGCTACGTGGTTGACGAAGCACACGCAGTAATTCCCGAAGTGCATGTGATAAATAATGAAGCAAAAAGGCTAAGCGAGGAAATTGGAAGAAAAATTGCTTTGCGAGTATGCGTAACTGGGCCTTTGGAAATGTATCTTCGAATAGTTGGAGTCGTCGCCTACAGCGACGTGCTTATGATGTTTGCTGAAACCGTTCGCCGCTTCGCTAAAAACGCAATTCTTAACACTAAACACGTTGAAACAGCAGTGGTTTCGCTTGACGAACCAAGCTACGGGTTCCAAGAACCGTCAGCAGAACGCGAAGCCCTTCTAAGGGCTTTAGAGAAAGCTTTCGATTTTACAGGCGCAACTAGGCAGCTTCACCTTCACTCACCCTTAAAGGTCGCCGATGTCTTGAGCCTTGGCAATCTTGACGTGGTGTCCTTCGAGTTTGCCGCTTCGCCAAAAAACATCGAAAGCATCTCAAAGAGAATGCTTGATTCAGCGGATAAGCAGATACGGGTTGGCATCACGCGAACCGACATAGACAGCATCATAGCCGAATTCCACGAAAAAGGCATCACGAACCCACCGCCAGAGCAGCTTGTCGAAAACGAAGCCACAATAAGAAAGAGATTCTTGCTTGCAAAAGAAAAATACGGCGAGAGAATGACCTTCACCGGACCGGACTGCGGGTTAGGCGGGTGGCCAAGCCAAGAAACTGCTCAACTGTTACTAGCACGAACGGTGAAAGCCGTCAAAGGTTCGATTCGCTAAAAGCCAAATGCAAACCTTAAAATTGCTTAACATAACGCCTAAAAATTTTTGGATTATTCGACAAAACAATTTTAAGCTTAACCCAGAAAGAATAGTGAACATTAAGCTGGAGTTGCAAAGCTTGAAAGAAGCAAAACGCATATTCTCCCAAGCCAAAAAAGAAGGAAGAAAAAACCTTCTCGAAACCGAAGCTAAGGCCCTCTGCAAAGAATATGGCATTCCAATAACAAACTTTGCATTGGCAAAAGATGAAGCCG
>JAWAPV010000180.1:0-2586 GCA_038894255.1 Bathyarchaeia archaeon | reverse complement strand
TATGTGATTTTTTGAGGAGTTTTTGCCATTTGGAAAGTCTGAGTTATTACCAAAAGCTATGTGGATTGTGCCTAACATTTTTTCAGCTTCTAAAAATTCCTCGGTAAACCTTGCCTTAGGGTTTATTCCGAAAGCGAACTCGCCGACCCTACAAGCATTTTCATCTGTTGCCAAAGATTCTTTAACCTTTTTCGTTGTCTGTGGGTTGTCGCATAAATAGTCTACGACCTTGCCTTTTTTACCGTCAATCGAATAGGTTCTTTTACAGGGCCTATTCCGCCAACTGCCATGTCGCACACAAGCTCTCCTTCAAGAGAGTCTTCTACTGGCGCGACAATAAGCTCTCCTGTTGGAAGGTTCATCCACTTCATGGTTTTCCAGTCGATGATTGTGTCGGTGAAGAAGGGTCTTCCTTCAACGCTGAATGAAAGTTTTGTTCCAGAAGGATTCGTAACCTCCATCGTTGTTGCCTTAGCTAATTTTTGACTCAAACTAGCTGCAAATTTCTGCATTTGTCTGTGTTCGCTAGTTTCAAGAGCCATTGCTCCCTCTGTAAGCATGTCCAACGTTATTCCCGGACAGTGTCCTAATCGTGCTTTGCGGTCTTTTGTTTCTTCTTTTATTAGCGTTATTCTAAACGGAGCTTCCTCGCGTATTCCACGAAGAATGTTTATGTAAATTTCTGGCGGGTTTTCGAGAATTCTTGTTATCTGAAGAGGCAGCTCCTTTCTGAAAAAGTTTGGTTCAGTTTTTAACGGAACTAAATGTGTTTGGAGGCCTAATTGGAGTGCGCCGTTTGTAAAGGCTTCGCCTATCTCCTTTTTTTCATAGTCGCAAAAGAGAACTATTTTTTCGCCTTTTTTTGCTTCTAAAACGCATTCAAGAGCATTCTTTGCGGCTTTCCACGCTTCCATTTCTTATCACAGTTTGCAATAAAGAGTTAAGGCGTGTGTGATAAGGCTTGCAGTTGATTTCTGCTGTTTCTTCTTGTGGATGCAACACAAAGGGGTATCAGTAGCAACAAAACGATTCCAGACAGCTTGTAATAACTTGCATAATCACGCTCCGCTATGAAAACAATTGTTGGCGCGAGGTTTAAAATTCTGCCAACCATCAACCCTACCTCCATCAGCACTAATATGCTGGCGTACTGCTCTTTGCTAAAACAGTTTGCGTAATGCGCAAACCATGAAAGAGTAAAAGCTCCCGCAGTTCCTGAAAGAATCGCCAGCGCAATCAAGTCATACATTGTTGTTGCATGCGCAATTGCCAGGTACCACGCAAAGTTCAGTATAACCCCTAACACGGTAAATGACGCACGGCTACCTTTGATGTCTGAAAACCAGTTGACCAGAAAATAGATAATCGTTGTAACGATGGCGGTTGAGGTCATAACGAAACCCATGTTTAAGATGCTTTTTGATATGTCGTAAACAAAAAAGGGGTGTGCAATCCAGTATGTTTCAACAAACCCTAAAACAATGAAAGTCATGAAAAAGATAGCGAAGGTGCGGTTTTTAGGCACTGAAAATTTTTGTTTTTCCGGCTGGAAACGCGTGCGTACGCACAAGGCAAAAGCAAGAAAGTAGAGGCCGACTGCAACTATAAATAGTGTGGCAAAGTCGGCGAAAGTTATGATTATGCTGGCTGTTACTGGGCCGATTATGCTTGCTATTGAGGGGATTATTGAAGAAAAGAGGCTGATAGTTCGTGCGCGGATTTTTGCTTCGCTAAGTCTGAATTGAAGAAGGTTAAAGCTGGGCCAAAATGTTGCAATGCTTAAACCATAAAATAAGCCCAATATTACAGGGTTTTTCAAGTAAATCAGCAGTACATAGAATACCATTGTCGTGAAGATCCCAACACTAATTAGCCGCTCAAAGTTTTTAACGTGCTTTACCAGTAAACAAGGCAGAAAACCAATAATCACGAACGTGAAGAGAAGAATTTTAGCTATTTCTGTAACATCAAAGCCTGTTTCTCTTAGAAATATTGTCAGAAAGCTTCCTGAAAGATTGCTTGTAAAAAAGAATACTGCCGCCACTAGCACCAAAGACTTGAGAGTGATATGTTGCACTCTTTCTCCTCAATAGGAAAGGTAAAAGAGAGCTAGATTAGGCTTAGCACGCAGAGATTTTTCCTTCAGCAAGCTCCATACAGAACTTCTCTATATTCTCAAGTTCACAGTCAAGCACATTGCTTATCTCTCGTCTGACTTTGCTCAAATTGTTGTTGCCTTTCATTACAACCTGAGCTGCGGCAACAGCCGGATGGTCAATTGGCGCTCCAATTTTGCTTAACAGCCAAATATAGACTTCTTCCAGCTCGGGCACTTCCTCGTAAACATGGTTTGCCAATCTGAACGTTAGGAAATTATAGATTTTTCCAACATGGCTAACTGGATTTTTGCCCGCTGCGGCTTCTGAGCAGAAAGGTCTGTTTAAGGATATTAAACCGTTTACGCGGTTTCCTCTGCCAACCTGCCCGGAATCGCCGCTGTCAGCGCTGGTTCCAAGCACAGTCAAGTAGAGCCCACCTAAGCCTCTTTTTGGCGAGTCTAAAGTGTTCAGTTGCACATCCACGCTT
>JAWAPV010000179.1:0-2651 GCA_038894255.1 Bathyarchaeia archaeon | reverse complement strand
ATGGGGAGACGCCGCCTCAGACATAACGCCACTTATGGATTTGTACAAAACTCAAGTGCAAAAACTTGCAGAACACATAGGTATACCAGAGGAAATAGTACGCAAACCACCGTCGCCCGCGCTTTGGCCTAGACAGTTGGCAGAGGAGGAAATAGGTTTAAAATATGAAACTTTGGATTTAATCCTCTATGGACTAGAGCATTTCGTGGAAACGAAAGAAATAGCAAAACAATTAGGGGTTAAGGTGAATTTGGTGGAAGAGATAAGGCGCAGATGGAAAACAACGGAACATAAAAGAAGAACACCCTTGACAACAAAGCTTCAGTACCGAACAGTCGGATTTGATTTTAGAATCCCATTTACGCCATAACTGGGAAATAGGTGAAGAAGAAATGAAAGAAAACTTCAAAGTAGCCCTCGCCCAAATAAGCTGCAAAAGAGGAGACAAAAAAGCAAATATAGAAAAAATCAGAAACAAAGCTGAAAGTGCAAAACATCAAGGTGCAGAACTCGTAATTTTCCCAGAACTTTCTTTGACAGGTTATACAATAAGAGACGAATTATACGAGTTAGCAGAAAAAATTCCAGGATCATCAACCGGCGCCATAGAAAAAATCGCGAAAGAACTCAAAATGCACATAGTTTTTGGCATGCCAGAATTGAGCGAAAAAACAAAAGCGACAATCTACAACACTGCTGTTTTAATAGGACCACGAGGATTTATCGGAAAATACCGAAAAATGCACCTTCCAACACACAGCGTGTTTGAAGAGAAAAGATACTTTAGACCTGGATATCACGTCGAAGCATTTGAAACAGAAATCGGAAAACTCGGGCTAATAATTTGCTATGACATATTCTTTCCGGAAGTAAGCCGAATGGCACGCCTAGAAGGCGCCCAGATGATTATTTGCATTTCAGCATCACCAGCTGTTCGCCGAGCATTTTTTGAAACGTTAACAGCAGCAAGAGCGATTGAGAACACTGCCTTTCTCGCTTATGTGAACCTTGTTGGCATAGAAGATGGACTACAATTTTGGGGAGGAAGCAGACTGATCGCTCCAAGCGGCAAAATTATTGCAAAAGCAAAATATGATGAAGAAGACTTTGTGATAGGCGATGTTAACTATGCAGACATTAAGCCAGTTGAAACATTTGTCCCAACATTAAAGGATCTACGTCCAGAACTTTTCGACAAGTTAAAAGAGGCAGCGGAAAACATCTAAACACGCTTCAGTTTTTTAACCGCTTTTTCTATACGTTGCATGGCTTCTTCTAAATTTTCATAAGAGGTGGCATAAGACAATCTAATGTAACCCTCACCATAAGAGCCGAAAGTTGAACCAGGAACAATCGCAACTTTTGCCTCTCTGAGCAGAAAATGCGCAAAATCTTCAGAAGTCATTTTGAAGCTTTCAATGTTTGGAAAGAGGTAAAAGGCTCCCTTTGGAAGTGTGCATTCAAACCCTCCGATTTCGTTTAGTCTTTTGAAAACAAACATTCTCCGTTTGTCAAATTCTCGGACCATAGAATCAACAAAAGTTTGAGGCCCTTCTAATGCGGCTAAAGCAGCGTACTGTGCAAAATTGTCTACGCACGCAACCAGATATTGGTGGCAAAGCCATATTGGAGCGATAAGTTCCTTAGGCCCATACACGTAGCCTATCCGCAAACCAGTCATTGCATACGTTTTTGAAAAAGAATTTACAACTATTGTACGTTCCCTCATCCCAGGGAAAGCCGCCAAACAATAATGCTTAGAACCATCATAAACTATTTTCTCGTAAACCTCATCAGAAATCACAACCAAATCACGTTCAACAGCAAGTCTTGCAAGTTCCGCAGTTTCATTATAAGAAAGCACTGTCCCAGTAGGATTATTCGGGTAATTTAAAATAATCACACGTGACTTGTCTGTGATAAGTGATGTCACATCACTAACAGAAGGCTTAAACTCGTTCTTCTTCAAAAGAGGAATTGAAACAGGAACACCACCAGCTAAAATAACACTAGGAGCATAGCAAACAAAACCAGGATTAGGAATAAGCACTTCGTCGCCTGGATTAACTAAACTCAACAAAGCAAGGAAAATTGCTTGAGTCCCGCCTACAGTAACTAGTAACTCAGAATCGGGATCGTAATTGAGTCCGTAGTCGTTGTAGGCTTTTTGTGCCAGCGCTTTTCTAAGTTCAGGTATGCCATTCGTCGGAGCATAGTGCGTTTCACCTTTCAACATGGCTTGCCAACCGCCATCCAAAACATGCCTCGGCGGTGTAAAATCCGGTTCTCCAACGCTTAAATTGATAACGCCGCGAATTTCTTTGGCAGCAGCAAAAAATTGGCGTATTCCAGACGGCTTTATGGCTTTAAGACGTTTTGCTGCCTCAAACGGTAATGGCATTGTTTATCCCCAGCATGTGCTATGCTAGTGGTAATAATATAATAGTTGTGTTGAAAAGTCAACTTTTGCAACGGTATGCGATAGTTTTAAAAGAGTAGCCCGTATACAAAACTGTATCCACTGAGTAAGTCGCGACTGGTGAAAGTAATGAAGCTTAGAGAAAGCGTTCAAACATGGTTAAAAAAGTCTTTTGAAGACCCCATTGTGAAAATACTGGCAAAAAATAGCCATTTAACAAAAACTCAGCTTG
>JAWAPV010000178.1:0-2655 GCA_038894255.1 Bathyarchaeia archaeon | reverse complement strand
AACTGTTCAACTTTTTCGGTTAAAACTTTGACTATTTTCTCGTTGTTGTAATGCATTAGTGGCTTGCCGCATGTAGGGCACTTAAAAACTAGTTCAACTGCCTCTTCGAAGGGTATTCGTTTACATCCTGCCGTGTAGCAGTAGTAGAAGTCATGATTTTTCTCGTATTCCAAACGAATGTTTAGTTTTTCAAAGACTCTTCGTTTCTGGCTTAGTATGAAGCCTTCCAGCTGGTCTGGTTGTAGTTTCCAGTGGAATATGAACCATCCGGTTTTTGGGTCTCTTGTCCGCCGTAGACTTACGAGTGAATGGTCGTAGAGTTTGTAGAGGATTTTGCGCACGTTGTTAAGTCTTATGCCGGTTTTGTTTGCTATTTCATCGTCTGTTATTTCGTCTGAATTCTTCAGCATCTCAATTAGCTTTACGGCTTCTTCTTCGCCTAATGCTTCAGCAACCTTCATTAAGGTGACGTCATCAATTGTTGATAACATGGTGACCCTTTTCTGCATTGGTCATTGATTTCCTCTAATTATATATTTGCAAACTTTAATTTAAATCTCTTTTCTGGTTTCGGATTCAGAATTAACCTTTCTAATCACTTTTTTGCCCCTTTTTTTGGGGATTATCATGAGTTTGGCGTTTTCAAAAGTCTTGGTTAGCTCTTTTCCCTCAAAAAATCTGTCCAAGAAGACCGCGAGGCCTGCACATTCAGAGTGAGGCTGATTTCCAACCGCCACATTAAAATCTGAAACGTTTTCTGAAAAGAATTCGCCAGGAACTTTTTGACTTCCAACAATGACCAGTATATCTTTGTTTAGCGCTTTAACCCTTTGTAACACATCGCTTGTTTCGATGTTTTCGCCATAAGCTGTTAAGTGAATAACGATTCCGCCTTTCGCTTTCCAGTCTCTTACAACTTTTTTCCAAGGTGTTCCCATTTCGAAATAGAATGGTCCGCCCCAGTTTTTCACAACTTTTTCTACTGTTGCCTTTATTTTTTCGTCTTCTATGTCGGATAGTATAAACCCTGAGGCTCCGAGGGCTCTGGTGGTTAATGCCACATGTGTTGTTAGACGCAAGTCTCTTTTCGGTCGGTGCCCCCACCTTAAAACAAAAATTTTTGGCTGGTTTTTAGTATTTGAAATTTTCAACTTTTCCACCGAGTTCTTCAACGCGGCTTTTCACTTTTTCAGCAAACCATGGCACAGCTTCAAATGTTACATGAGCAGTGGCTTCCTTATATTTTATTTCTTGGACATCTGCATGGCTGAAAAGCCACGAAAGGAAGGGCATTGAATCATTTGAAAGTGGTAGGGCGAAGGATGCTTGAACGTAGTTTCGCAAGGTTCTTGCTATTCCCTCTTTCAACTGGTCAAGGTTAATTCCATAAAGAGCCGATATCAGCATCGGCTTTGGCGCTTTATCTTTTAGCTTTTCAAATTTTTGTTGAGCTTCTGTTTCAGATAGTAGATCAATCTTGTTTAGGGCTGTTATTATTGGGATGCCAGAGGCTCCTATGCGTTCTATTGTCTCTAGGCATACGGAAAGCTTCTTTTCAACGGTGGCTAGTGGTTCGCTGATATCCACAACAAGTAGTATCAAGTCAGAGTATATGGTTTCTTCCAGCGTTGAACGGAAAGCCTCTATTAGCGTGAGCGGCAAACGGTCTATGAAGCCAACAGTGTCTGTTAGGAGAAACTTCTTTCTTGAGAACTTTACAAGCCGCGTCGTTGTTGAAAGGGTGGTGAAAAGAGCATCATCTATAGGGACTTCCTCCTCTGTAAGTGCTGTAAACAGTGAGCTTTTTCCAGCGTTTGTGTATCCAGCTAGAGAAATTGATGGGAAACCTAGTTCGGTTCTCCTTTCGCGGTGCAGTACTCGTTTTATTCGGATTTTTCTGAGTTTTTCTATGATGGTTTGTACTTGCCTTTTGACGGTTTCGTAGTATACGTCAACTTCATATGCTCCTAGTCCCATGAACCCGGGCTGTTCTCCAAGCTTTGCCAGTCGCACTTTTTCTTTTGCCCTTGCTAACTCGTATTTGAGTTTGGCTAGTTGGATTTGCAGTTTCGCTTCTGTTGTGGTGGCTCTTCTCGCAAATATCTCCAGTATAAGCTGGAAGCGGTCTATTGCTTCCACACCAGTTTCCTTGGCGATGTTGTATGCTTGGACAGGCCTTAATGGATTGTCAAAGATTATTTTCTGTGCGCCGGTCTCCTTTACAAGCTCGGCGAGTTCCCGGATTTTTCCATAGCCTATTTGGTAGCGGGGGTCCGGGGCTCTTATCTGTTCTTTTTTGCCTATGACCGTGTAACCAGCTGACTCGGCTAGGCTTTTAAGCTCGTTAATGGTGGATGGTTCAAAAGACCATCGACGCTGTACAATTATCGCTTTCGTTAAGGTTTCTCCTCCGCTTCGCCCTTATCCTTGTCGAGTTGTACGAGGTCTCCTAAAGTGGGGCTGCGGCTTGGCTGTTTCGAAACGACCGTTGCCTGGACTTTTTCCTGTGATGCTGGTACCAGAAGCTTAATTCTTAGTGCATGTTCCAGTTTGGCTGCCAGCTTATCGTCTGGTCTACGCTCGCTCCACATCCTCACGGCGGCGCAAGATGTTCGCGCTCAGATATTCCAGCACAAAAACGGCGCTCCCGCCGAT
>JAWAPV010000177.1:0-2666 GCA_038894255.1 Bathyarchaeia archaeon | reverse complement strand
GAAGATTGAATGCGTGGTGGTAGCGCCTTGGAAACTGCCGCGAAGGGCAACTGATAGGGTGAAGACAGATCGGCGCGATGCGCGGAAATTGGCGCGATTATTACGAATGAACGATATTACGCCAATACGGATACCTACGATTGAACAGGAAGCGGTGAGGGATTTTTTGCGATTACGTGATGACATACGGCGCGAATTGCAACGGGCGAAAAAGCAGTTGTTACATTTTCTTTTGCGGAATGGGTTTCGCTATCATGGAACGTACTGGACGAAGCGTCATCGGAAATGGATGCAAGAACTTACCTATGTTCATAAGCTGCAGGAGGAAATTTTTGAGGAATATTATACTCGAATTGTGGAGTTGGAAGAGCGCCTTGATGGGATTGAACGCAGAATTGAAAAAATAGCAGAGAGTGAACAATATCGCGATGCGGTGGCTGTTCTTCGGTGTTTTCGTGGGATTGAATATCTTACCGCGCTTTCGTGTGTGGTGGAAGTGGGTGATTTTTCTCGATTTCCGACTGCTGCATCGTTTATGTCGTATTTAGGACTTGTTCCTGGTGAACACTCAAGTGGTGAGAAACGACGGTCGGGAGGTATTACCAAAGCAGGCAATACTCACTTGCGGCGTTTGCTTGTGGAAGCAAGCTGGCATTATCGCTATCCTACAGATGTAAGCAAACGCTTGCGGGCACGAAGAGCTGGGCAGTCTGCAGCCCTTATTGCGTATGCGAATAAAGCAACAAGACGGCTTCGCAAGAAATATTTTACTCTTACGCTGAAGAGAAACAAAAAGAGCACGGTGGCAATTATTGCAGTTGCGCGTGAACTTGCGGGTTTCATTTGGGGGGCTATGAACAATAAGATTGCAGCATAAGGAAAAGAGGAATAATTTTGAGTTGACAGTACTCTGGGAAAACGGGACTTATGAAAGGTAGTGAAACAATGAAGATGAAGGAGAATCCTCGTGATAATTATATGGCAGCGTTTTTGCTGATCCATGTCGATAGAGAGAGGCAGCTTGTGACGAACCAATTGTCCTGCGGTACCCAATCCGCGTATATAAGTCTGGTCAATCGTCGACATAAGGTTTCACTATCTTTCAAATGCCCGTTGGATACTGGGTAGTGCCAGCAAGGTCACATCATATAAATTATCCGTTCAATTTCTATGCAATTGTTGAAAAATGTATAGAAAATGTGCCAAACTTTCAAATTTGGTGGAGTTTACCAGCAAAAATAGACCTCCTATTCGACTAATAACTCCTCCAAAACCACAATTCAAAACATATATCGCATTTAGAATGAAGATGCGAAAAGGGGAAGCTTTGCACATTCTACGATTCGCATTAACACAACAGTTGAAACTTAGTGGTAACCAAAAAAACGTGCCATAGTGTTGGTGCAATCCAATATCTGTTAATGTGCAAAAGGGTACAGAATATGGAGATTGTGTTTGAATAAATGGTTGCGGTGGGTAATTGTGGAAAAATAAAAATAATGTTTTGACTTATTATCTAGGGCGATTTTATGATCAGAGACTTTAATCTTCTAGTTACAACTTCGAGAGGCAATGAGGATGAATGTTGCTCTGAACTTTGGTATCTTCTAGGCGAAATAGGCGATTCCGCGCCTGTTGTTGATAAAACAGGCGTTTCCGGCTTGGTTGCAGTGAAAACTGTTTTGAACCCATTTGAGGCTGTAGAGAAGCTGCGCAAAATCCTGCACGAGCGCCCATACGAGTTCCGTTACACGCTTAGGGTTATTCCCATCGAAAAGGTTGTACGCACAGACCTCGGCGAAATCCAGCGAGCAGCCACGGAACTAAGCTCAAAAATAGGCAAGAGCGAAACCTTTAGGGTTACTGTGGAAAAGCGGTTTACAGAAACCTCAACTCGCGACATTATTGAGGCGGCTGCGGCAAATATTGAGCGGAAAGTGGACCTAAACAAGCCTGACAAAATACTTTTAGTCGAGGTTGTTGGTGGCTTGACTGGAGTGTCCGTAATAAAGCCGGACGACATTTTAGCCGTTATTAAAGAGAAGATTTTGTAAGGCTAAATTTGCGTTGCCAAAAGCGCCATGCGCTCTATTACAATGTCAACTAAAGCCTTCTTTAAGTCGCCCTTTTCCATAACCGCTTCAAGCTCCAAGTCTGAAATTCCAAAAATTTCTCGTATACCAACAATTTTTTCCTCCGTCAACTCAAGAACTTCGTCGTCTCTTTTTGCTTTAGCAGCATGTATTATCTCGTTCAAAACAGATTTAATAGTTCTGGAATCGTTTCCCACAATCGCCAGTGCCACTTCAGTGGTTTTAGGCTTGATTCCAAGTTTCTCTAACGCCTTTCTAATCTGGCGTTGTGCCGAGGCGTAAAGGATTGTTTCCATAGCTAGTTTTTTTGAAATGTTACGCTTGTTCTTGAAGGCTGTTAACGCATTTAAAACTGCAAAGTACAAGTGTTGCCAGCCAGCAACAAAGCAAGCGTCAAAAAACTGAACAACTGCGCCAGAATTTTCTGTGCTGAATCTTTTTAGAAACTTTTCTGTATCCTTAATCTTTACGTTTCTCAAACCAGCAATAAGCACGTATTTTCCGAACTCTTCGATACGCCTTAACAATTTTCTTCCCTAAGTGCTTCTTTCAAAAATTTTTTGACAAGTCTTT
>JAWAPV010000176.1:0-2714 GCA_038894255.1 Bathyarchaeia archaeon | reverse complement strand
CGGACAAGAGGGCAGGCTTCTTAACAGACGCGGAAATTGAAAAAATAGACGAGATGGTGCGAGATCCCGCTAAACAAGGGTTACCTTCATGGCTTTTTAACAGAAGAAAAGATTTAGAAACAGGAAAGGACATGCACCTGATTAGTGCGGATCTTATTTTGAGGAAAAAAATGGACATTGAACAGATGAAGGAAATTAGATCTTGGCGAGGTTACCGCCATGCTTACGGATTGAAGGTGCGTGGACAACGAACCAAGACGACTGGAAGAGCAGGAAAGGCTCTTGGCGTTAAGAAGAAAGAAGTTGCTAGGGCTGCTCCTAAAGAAGGTGCATAGTCGTGGGTGACCCAAAGAAACAGAAAAAGAAGTATGAGACGCCTCGGTTTCCATGGCGTAGTGACATACTTCAGGAAGAGCTTAAACTTCTTGGACAGTACGGTTTGAGAAACAAACGTGAACTTTGGCGCCACGAAACTATGCTTTCAAGATATAGAGAGATAGCCCGCTCCCTCATAGGTAAGCCGGAAGAAGAACGCGGAAAAATGGAAAAAGAACTTTTGACCAAGCTGAAAAAATTGGGAATCCTCCGCGAAACAGCTGTTTTGGACAACGTGCTAGACTTGACGCTGGAAGACATTTTGGAACGCCGACTTCAGACCATCGTCTTCCGCAAGGGCTTAGCAAAAACAATTCACCAATGCCGCCAGCTAATAACCCACGGCCACATTGCAGTTGGCAATAAACGGATTACGGTTCCAAGCTATATAGTCACAAAAGAAGAAGAACCTCTCATAACATACGCGGCCAAAAGCCCGCTGGCCAACGCAAACCATCCTTTACGCCAAACAATAACTGTTACTGCCACCGGTGAAACAAAAACTGACGAGGGAGAAGCATGAGCAGCAAGAAAAACGAAAAATGGGCAGTTGTCCACATTTACAGCTCATACAACAACACCCTAATCCACATAACAGACATTTCAGGCGCTGAAACAATAGCCCGCACCTCAGGCGGAATGTACGTAAAAGCAGACAGGCTTGAGTCTTCACCCTACGCAGCGATGCGCGCCGCAACAGGAGCAGCGGAAATCGCAAAAGACAAGGGCATAACGGCTATACACATAAAAGTGAGAGCCCCAGGAGGATCTGGCCCCAGAACGCCTGGACCTGGAGCACAAGCGGCTATCAGAGCGTTGGCCAGGGCAGGGTTCCGTATAGAACGCATTGAGGAGATTACCCCTATTCCTCATGATGGGACACGTAGACCGGGCGGAAGAAGAGGAAGAAGGGTTTAGCCAATTATTCTTTGCTAATAGAAAAATTGAAATAATGCACTAAGATTCCATTGAACGGCAAAGCAGTTATTCATGACTGTTAGGAAGTGACTTGGTAAGTGGAAATAAAAGTGCTTGAAAAAGACGAAACAAGCATGCGCCTGCTGGTTCGAGGAGTAGATGTTCCGTACATGAACGCTCTGAGAAGAACCATAATCTCAGAGGTTCCATGCATGGCGATAGACGAGGTAGTGATAATCGAGAACTCCTCAATCTTGCAGGACGAAATTATAGCCCACAGACTTGGTCTCATCCCTCTTAAAACCGACTTGAGCAGCTATAATTTGCCTGAAGAGTGCCCGTGCAAAAGCGACTTTGGCTGCAACCTTTGCCGAGTCACGCTTACTATGGATGTTGAGGCGAAAGAGGGAACTACTCCCGTGTATTCAAGCGCGTTGCTCTCTGAAAATAGCGAAATCACGCCAGTAAGTGGTAATATTCCAATAGCAAAACTGGCTAAGCAGCAGAAATTGAAGCTGGAGGCATACGCTAGGCTTGGCAGAGGTAAGAACCACGCTAAATGGCAACCTGTCTCGATGTGCGCATACAAGTACTATCCGAAAATTGAGATTACCCCGCGACGCTGCGATGCGTGCGGAAAATGCGTGGAAATCTGCCCTAGAAAAGTTTTAGCAAAAAATGACAACAAAATAGAAGTTGTCAACCTGATGGCTTGCACGCTCTGCCAAGACTGCGTGGAGACTTGCCCAAAAGACCAGAAAGCAATAGAAGTCGGATGGGAACCGAACACTTTCATATTCAGCTTAGAGTCAACAGGGGCGCTTTCCCCAGAAAAAATTCTGTCAGAAGCTACTAAGATTATTGACAAGCAGCTGAAGGAATTTGAAAGCCAAATCAAGGTGAAAAAGGAATGAAAACCAAGGCAACAAACCCTGAACTTTTAGAGCTTATACAGTTTTTGCAGAAAAAAAGCAAAGAAAACAACGCGGAAATCTGGCAAGATATTGCGGAACGTTTGGCAAAATCACGAAGAAGGCGGATAGCAGTCAATTTAAGCCGCCTAAATAGGTACACTCAAAAAAACGAAACGGTAGTTGTTCCTGGAAAGGTTTTGAGTGCAGGCCAGCTAAACCATCCTGTTACGGTAGCGGCATTTGCCTTTTCGGAAAAAGCTAAAGAAAAAATCAACTCTTCAAAAGGAAAGTGTCTCTCCTTTCCAGATTTAATTAAAAAGAACCCAAAAGGAGCGAACATAAAGATTATCGGGTGATAAACATGCAAAAGGCATCAACTGAAAAAACCGCGGTAATAAACGCTGATGGCCTTATTCTTGGAAGAATGGCCACTTATGTCGCAAAACGCTTGCTCAAAGGTGAGAGCATAATTATTGTAAACGCTGAAAAAGCAGTGCTTTCTGGCAA
>JAWAPV010000175.1:0-2758 GCA_038894255.1 Bathyarchaeia archaeon | reverse complement strand
CCCGAACGTGCCAACCGAAAACTGCACCGTAGCCCGCGACGTGCAAATAGAAGAAGGCACAACCGAAGACTGGAAAAAACTTTCTGGCTTCCACTACCGTAGCCACACGTTCGGCGCGCCCCGCAATATATTCTGTTTAAAGAAAGGCGAAGAACTTTGCGGAGTAATCATCTACAGTTTCCCGCCATTAACATGTTTTGGACGCGCAAAAGTCTTGCCCAAAATGCCTTTGGACGAATTAAACAAAAAACTCAGCACCGTAAGCAGAGTCGTCGTCCACCCAAAATACCGCAGCATCGGCTTAGGCTCATTGCTCTTGAAAAAAAGCCTGCCGCTGGCGGGAACACCTTTTGTCGAGATGGTCGCGGTCATGGCCAAATATAATCCATTTGCTGAAAAGGCTGGAATGAAAAAAATTGCCGAAAGCAAACCAAGCAAACACACGCTTCAAGCGCTGGAGCAACTTAAAAAACTCGGCTTCGACACCTTGACACTCAACAGCCCACGCTGCTGCGGAAGAACAATAAAAAAAGTTGGAAAAAAGGCGGTTACCAAGGTTTTGATTGAACTTGCAGAAAACGAAGGTTCTGTGCGAAGGGTTCTTTTAGGCAACAGCAAAGCATACCCAAACCTAGCACAGTTCGCTGAAAAACTTGAAAGCCTTGACGAAAGCAGGTTAGCCGCTGTTCTGAAAAGGCTGAGTTTCCTTGCTCAGTCAAAAGCCTACCTTTTCTGGCAAAATCCGACATCAAAGGCTATTCTCGGAACTTCTTGAAATAAACGATTACGCCCACAACTGCAACAGAAGCCCCGATTCCACCGCCGAGATACAGGCCAAACTTCATTAGAAATGTCGGTTCCTCAGCCTTAATCACTACTGCGCCGCTTGAACACGGAAAAATCGTGGTGTTTCCGTTAAACCTTGCTGTTACTTCCCAAACTGTAACGTTTTCTGTTTGAAAACTCGCTGTGAACGTTCCATTTACGTCGGTGTATGCTTGAACTTCTTTTGTAAAATTCGCTGTTTTAAACGTCACAATAATCAGTTGCCCAGCCTCTTTAGGAGCCAAATCTCCCTTCACCGTAATATTTTCTCCCGCAATAACTGCTTCTTGGAGAGCCGTTAAATTGAGTGCTGAAGCAAACTTTACCGTGTAGTTCCCGCTCGCCACAAGAACATTCCTTAACACATCTACCGCTTCAACCTTATACTTAACAACAACGCCTGCAGCTTGCCCCGGAATTGTTGCGCTACACGTTTTCTTGTCTACAATTTCCATGCTTAACACCGAAGTGTTTTTCCAGTCGTCTGCCGAAAACCATAATGTGGCATTGACCAAGTCGGTGGCGTTACACGCGTAGGTTATGACGGTTTCGTTTTGCGGGTTAGCTGTCGAAGGAGCAGAAAGCGGAAGCAAGGCTGCGTTGCCAAACAAAGTCTTGATCAAAAAACTTACTGTTCCGTTGCCTTTTTCTCCGATTAAAACTAAATGGTAAAGGCTTTTGCCAGCGCGCGGCACAGTATAATTAATGAACATGTCTTGCCCATAATATTCGCAACTTGCATATGCAACTCCACGGTATTCTCTGCTTTCCATGTTATAGCCTCCGATTGTGCCGTTTCTTTCTCCATACAAGCCGGGTTCCCAAGCCAAAGGCACGCCGTTCAGAATCGTCCTATTAACCGTTCTGTTATCTTCCATCAAATACAGCCTCGCTTCGTACATGTCCAAGCTTTCAGGCACGTCAACGTAAATCTCGATTCGCTGGCTTTCAGTGGCAAAAGCGTAAGCCCAGCTTGTGTTCAGAACTGGCTGATCGGCAGGGTCTTTTCCTTCCACGTAATGCTCGTGCCAAACGTTGCATTCAGCTGCTTCAACGATGAAGAAAGTGGCTTGCTCGGCGCCGCTGCTTTCTTTCGCGTCGTTGACGATGACGAATGTGTAGTTGCCAGAGTGTTTAGGCTTGAAGTATGGTTCTTCCGTGGTTGTTCCCAAGTGTTCAGGCAGCCCAGCGGCTTCTGTGTGGTAACCTTCAAGCTCGCCAGCCGGGTTGTAAACGTAGATATCGTAGTCTGTCTTTGGTGTCGAGTTCGTGTCAATCCAACGTCCATAACAATAAACATGGTAACTATGGTTAGCGGTTAGCGGGCAAACAATGCTCCAGTTACAACCGATAGCAATTTGCGACTCGTTGAACCTAACTGGAAAACCCACTTTCTCCAAGTAAGTCCAGTTTCCCGAAGGTTCAACAAAAGTGTGCACATACCTCTCATACTCCGAAGAAGCTAGGACCCTCACATGACAGTTTAGAGCAACAGCTAAGAAAGCACACAGTAACGTAGCCACTATTACGCAAATACTTTGTATAGTTTATGGATATGAGTAACATTTATATCATGAAAGCTCGCGGGTTCTGTATCATATAAAACAAATTCATCTACTTTGTTTATAATATCAAAATAGCCTTTCCAAGGAATGTAATTGGATTGCAAGATGGCAATTTTTTTCATATAATAGATGAGTCATTCTAAAATTTTTTATTTGTGTAAATCAAAATACTTCACATTCTTTATCTGCAAATACAGATAGATTTATAGTTCTAATTAAACCCAGTTTCCTCGGTAGTATATAAATTTTAAATCTTCAACATTCCCATTCCAATCATTTTTACCATAAACTGAAATTTTAATTCTTTTCGTTTCATCTGGGACATTGGGGATTGATTTAATATCAAATTTGATATCAACTTTGGTTTT
>JAWAPV010000174.1:0-2798 GCA_038894255.1 Bathyarchaeia archaeon | reverse complement strand
CCGGGGAAAAGCCGCCCTCAGCGGGCGGCACTCGGGATGACCCCGTCGCGCTTTCGCGCATTGCGGAGGTTTCGCGACTGCTGCGCCCCGTAGGGCCTGGGCCCTTGTCTCAGTGCCCATCTCCGGGCTCCCGCTCTCACGGCCCGTACCGGTTATAGGCTTGGTGAGCCGTTACCTCACCAACAACCTGATCGGCCGCGGCCCCATCCTTGGGCAGCGTCTAGAAGCATGATCTAGGTGCTTTTTGGGTGAAAACCCATTCCAGGAGTTTTCGCCTATTGAGAGTTAGCCCCAGTTTCCCGGGGGTGTTCTCATCCCAAGGGTAGGTTAGCCACGTGCTACTGAGCTGTGCGCCGCTTCTTCCTCATGGCTGGAAGACGCACGACTAACATGTCTTAGTCCCATCCCGATAGCAGTGGGGTCCGGCAGGATCAACCGGATTTGTGCCGATTTGACCGCAGCCAGACACGATTATTTTTTGGCTGTACGTCCGCAAAGTCGATTGGTTTTGGAGGGTGAACAACCATTTGTTGCGTCAAAGCCCTTTTCAGACCTAACATGGTGTCAGGTCCACATGTTTGTTCCCGCAATTGGAGGCCAACCTTTTTCATTCCGTAGGGCGGCTGTGCGCCTTTGTAGTCTAGGTTGTGCCGCCGCCGTTTTGATTGCGGGTTGGCTATCATTTGCCGAAGCGAATCAGAAGGCTTTCTAGCCGATATAAATGTTTCTTTGCGGTTTTATATACGTTTTTGTCATTTTCTGTTAGAGAGCGTTAAGTAGAGCTAAAAGTTGCGCGAGTTTCTGGATGGTTTTGTGTGGTTTGGTTTGTTGCTTTTGTGTTTGGGCGTTTTGGGGCGTGTCGAGGAGTGTGCTTTTTCGTTGGATGAGGATGGCTTTGATTCCTGCGTTTTGTGCCCCTTCAATGTCTGTGACAAGCGTGTCTCCTACGAATATGGCTTCTGAAGGTTTGACGTTTAATGTTGCTAATGCTTTTTGGAAGATTTCTGGGCTTGGTTTTCGTCGGTTCACTTCGGCAGACACTATTACCACGTCAAAATACTGCTTTATACCAAAATTTTCGAGAAGGCGATGTAGACATTCTGGGATGGCAAAGTTTGAGACTATGCCTAACTTGTACTTCTTCTTTAGTTCCCGCAAGAGCGGAATGGCGTCACTGTCGAGGTGAACGTACCTCATGAACTCTTCAGCGAAGGTTGCAGTCCCTTGCGTGATGACTGAGCTGGAAGGGTCATGGTTGAAGCCGAGGCTTTCAAGTGTTTTGTGGACACGAATGTTAAAGTGCGGCTCTTCTAGATTCTGCAGTGTTTCTCGGTATAGGCTGTCTCTGACTTCGAAGTAGGCTTTCCTAAACATTGCGTAGTCGACGCTAAGGCCTTGGCTGGATAAGAAAGTGTAGAGTTTCTTTAATGCAGGTTCGTAGAAGGCGTCGCCCCCTTCAACCAGTAGCAAGGTGTCGAAAAGGTCGAACAGTATGGCTTTGACTTGCATTTTTTCGCCTTCCCGTTTGGATTATGGGGTTCTTCCTAAAAACGGTTTCAACCCTTTGCAAAGCTTTCTGTTGATGCCATCTCATTTTGCATGTAAGGCGTGCAGTTGCGGATTTATCAGCTGCCTTAAGCCAGACGTGAATTTTTGCTACAAATTAAGCGATATAAGAACGTGCTGAAACCTTATACATGTGGTTTTAGCGTTTATGACGGGGGGTTCTCTTGAACTTTTATTTTCCTATTTACAACGGATAATCTGTCAAAAACTTTTGTTTTTCTGATAGTAATAAGACAAAAAGGTGGAAGTTGCTAATTTTCTTCGTGTTAACTTCTTTTATGTTTAGTGTAGACTATTGCTGTTGCGACTATCGCTATTGCAGCTACTATTGAAATACTGAGGCAAACATACTCTATTGGCAAGTTCGGTGAAGCAAATGGCAGCAAAGGTGGTGATGATTGCCAGATGTTGGTGCTGGTCGCTTTGAAAGTTGCTGATGTTGAGCCTTGAGCTAAAGTAATTTCCAAGAGGACGCCAGTTTGTTTATCCCAATGATAAGTTAATTGCATGTCGTTTTGCACTAAACTTGCGTAAACTACTGTTCTGCTTGCTCCGGCGTATGTTGCAGTTGTTTCGCCCGAAATTGTTAAGTCGCCATAGCCAATCACTTTGATTGTGTCTCCTGTCTGCGAGTTTGCTGGTATAAGTGCTTGAAAGATGGCGTTTCCAGCACCGCTGGCGAGGTCAAGCGTCATGCTCTCCTCGTATTCCGTTCCGTTGCTCATGTGCATGGTAACTTTTACAGTTGCAACGCTTCCTGTAACCGAGAGACACTCGATTTTGACCCATTGTGGCATGTCTTGGATAGGCGCGCTTGTCAAATCGCATTTTACCCAGTCGCCCGCTTTGACGCCTACTTGCACTTCCGCATAAGCGAAAAAGGTGCAAAGCATGAAAATCATCGTAGTTGCCGCAAATGTAACTGCTTTTCGCATTTTGCTTCCTCCTTATCGACCGCGTTTCACAATGATTGCTGCTGTTATAATCGCAATTGCAACTATGGCAAGAGACAATATCATCCACCAGTAGCTCATTAAGCCATTTAAGTCCAAACCGCCGACGCTTCCACCGCCTCGCAGGTGCGCCGTTAACTCGTGAAAACTGTGACTATACTGCACGTAAATTTGAGCGTTGTTGCCGACTTGGTTTATTTGGAAGTCTATTGGTTGATTGTCTAATGTGACTTTTACTGCTGAAAGAGCATTTATCATCTCTAGGGGTATTGTGATGTT
>JAWAPV010000173.1:0-2811 GCA_038894255.1 Bathyarchaeia archaeon | reverse complement strand
AAAAGAAATAGAAAGGGTTGAGAATTACAAATGGCGGATCGCCCACGTTTTGGTCCAGCTGGAACGCCGTTAGCCGCTGAAATGGCAAACATTTCTGTGGAGGCTGTTCCTGAGCTTTTACGTCAAGAAGGACTTGACGCTTTTGAGTATGAGGCCATATATTGGGGTGGAAAACCGCAGATAGGGAAAGAGAGAGCTGAGAAACTGGCTGAAAAGGCAAAAGAGAATGATGTTCTGCTTAGCATGCACGGTTCCTACTTCATTAACCTTTGCGGGCAAAAAGGCGTCGTAGAAGCAAGCAAGAAACGGCTTTTAGCATGCGTAACCGCTGCGGAGTGGATGCGGGCTTACGTCGTCGTCTTTCACGCTGGATTTTACGGCAGAAAACCGCGTGAACTGGTTTTCAGAAGCTGTCTAGCTAACTTGAAAGAAGTCGTCCAGACCATGAAGAGTTTGGGAATTAGAAACGTAAAGATTGCTCCGGAAACTTCAGGCAAGCCTTCCCAGTTCGGCTCGCTTGACGAAGTTATAAGTTTATGCGAAAAAGTGGAACAGACACATCTTGCAATTGACTGGGCGCATTTGCACGCAAGAGACCTAGGACGATTCAAAACGGTAGACGACTTCCGCAAGGTTGTAGAGAAAATCGAGGATAGGCTTGGAACTGAAGCCGCCAAACACATGCATTGTCACTTTACAAAAATAGAGTTCACAGAGAAAGGAGAACGGCGGCACCACATTTTGGATGAGGCGCGGTATGGACCCGATTTTGCTATGCTTGCGCAAGTCATAGCGGAATTCAAACTGCAACCTGTCATAATAAGCGAAAGCCCATTGCTCGACGTGGACGCCATTAAAATGCGTGACATCCTCAAAAAGTTTCTTTAATGCGATATGTTTTTCTATATATTTCAATGATGCTTTCTAGGGAGGCACGGGTTTTGGCTCGACTAAAAGGGTTCAAAAAACTGACGCCAGTAGAAAAAGCGCTAAAAACTTTCTTTGAACACCTTAATATTCACAAGCCCAAAGCTGCTCTTGTCTCATTAGATATGGCTTTAAACCGAGTGTTAGCTGAACCGATAACCGCTGAGGAGGATTTGCCAAGGTTTGACAAGTCAGCAGTAGACGGTTACGCCGTAAGGGCAGAAGATACTGTTGGCGCTTCACA
The DNA here is from genome assembly GCA_038894255.1 of Bathyarchaeia archaeon. Lineage (GTDB taxonomy): Archaea > Thermoproteota > Bathyarchaeia > Bathyarchaeales > Bathycorpusculaceae > JAWAPV01. The sequence goes on along the minus strand of JAWAPV010000173.1, from coordinate 1,640 downwards.
GTTCAAACCCGTAATGCTGGAAATCACCCAAAACGCAGCTATAGGCAAAAAACAAGCAAAACAAGTGTGGACAGGCGCCAAACTTCCCAAAGGCGCAAACGCCGTATTAATGCTGGAAAACACGAGACATGAGGGCAACAAACTTGAAGTTTGGACGGCCGTGGCTTCTGGCGAGAATGTTTCAAAAAGAGGCGAAGATATAAAGAAAGGAGAAACAGTATTGAAAGCGGGTGTTAGACTAAAGCCTCAGCATTTGGGAATGATAGCAGCTTTGGGCAAAGCAACCGTTAAGGTTTTTGAAAAACCCAAAATCGCAATTCTAACAACGGGAAACGAGCTTGTGCGGGTCGGCGAAAAACCACGCGAAAACCAGATTTTTGACACCAACAGCCACATGATATCCGCCTTGTGCAGAGAACTCGGCGCCGACGTTCTAGATTTAGGAATTACACGAGATATGGTCGACGAAATTATCGGAAAACTCGAATTTGGACTAAAAAAGGCCGACGCTTTAATATGTACGGGAGGAACAAGCGTTGGAGGTTTAGACCTAGTTCCCGAAGCCGTTAATAAGATTGGCAAACCAGGCGTCATTGTCCACGGCATAGCTATGCGTCCAGCCATGCCGACCGCTCTAGCAATTATCAATGAAAAGCCTGTTTTGATTCTTTCAGGAAATCCCGTTGCCGCTTTTTTTGGGTTTGAAGTTTTCGGAAGACCATTGTTGGGCAAGCTATGCGGGATGGAAAGGGAAGAACCGCGCCCATCTACAATAGCCAAACTTGTGAAGAAAACAACTTCGGCTCTTGGGAGGAAAACCTTCGTGCGAGTTCGCGTTTTCTATGAAAACGGCGAGTTGTTTGCAGAGCCCATAAGCTCGAGAGGCTCAGGTTTAGTTTCAACCCTTACAAAGTCAAATGGCTACGTTGTTGTACCAGAGAATAGAGAAGGGTTAGAGGAAGGCGAAATGGTTACGGTTAGCCTTTTTGACGTTTTAGAGGAGCGTTTTTAGCATGTTTCGAAAGCTTCCCACGCTGGATGAAGCAAGAAAAATAATTGACAACCACTTCTCTCTTAGTACTGTTGGAACCGAGAAGGTTCCACTTCTTGAAGCATTCAACCGCGTCATAGCAGAAGATGTTGTTGCCCCAATGGATATTCCGCCGTTTGACAGGTCAACAGTTGACGGGTATGCAGTTGTAGCTGAAGACACCGCAGGAGCCGACGAAAACCATCCTGTAACTCTAAGTGTATGCGGTGATGTGTCCGTTGGCGAACTGCCTAAGGTGAAAGTAAAACCGGGCGAAGCGGCTGAAATCGTTACTGGCGCGCCCATCCCCGAGGGTGCAGACGCTGTTGTAATGTCAGAATACGTTGTTTGCAAAAATTCGGTAATACACGTCAATAGCGCGGTGGTCAAAGGCGAGAACATAATGAAAAAAGGGGCAGACATACGCAAGGGCGAGACGGTGCTGAGAAAACATGACGTGCTGCGATCCAAAGAGATAGGCGTTTTAGCAGCCTTAGGCCTAGCGAAAGCCAAGGTTTTCGCTGTTCCGAGGGTTGCTGTTTTCTCCACAGGCGCGGAAATAACTGAACCAGGCCTAAAACTTGGTAAAGGCAAAATATACGATATAAAC
>JAWAPV010000172.1:0-2892 GCA_038894255.1 Bathyarchaeia archaeon | reverse complement strand
GGCTTTGGGAGGCGGGCTTGTTGCAGAGCAGACAACCTCAAGCTGGGTTAGAAACGCCATGGGAGAGCACATTGTCCTAATAGCACATAAAGACCTATGCCAACAATACATTTCTTTGTGGGAATTTCAAAAGGAACAATCGATGGCTTCCTTCAATTACACAGACGAGAAATATTTACTGTCACAAGAGCTTGTCCAAAGCATAGAATCAGTTGATGGCATTGGCACCGTTGACTTTCGCCTAATATTGATGGAGAAAGTAGCCGAGATTCAAGGAGTCATATACCACAAAACTACAGGCACCACGGAAACAGTAGGCGACAAGCATGTTGGAAACGCATTAGTTATCGGGGTGCAACCTCAAAAAGTTCTAAATACGTGGTTCATTGACGGCTACTTTCTTAACGAAACCAGCAAACGCCAAGCCGTTATCGGCGATTCTTTAGCGCGCAAAATGTTCAGCGTACCCTTAGTTCAGAAAATAGCCGCCTTCAACGATTCTTTTACAATAGTGGGCGTATGCGTTGACATGATAAACAATGGAGAAAGCACCTACGTTCCATTAGAGGTTCTGCAAAACGACACCGGCATCAGCGACCCAAATATCGCTCTGGTTAAGATAGAAGCAGCCAACAGAACAGAAGTCTTGAACAGGCTTAAGGCAAGCATTTCCACAGTCCGTAGTGATGTTGAAGTTATTGAACTGGATGAGGTTCTCGAGAAGAATCTTGCTTTTCTCGGCTACATGTGGTCCTCAATCATGATTCTGCCAATATTCTCCTTAGCAACTGCCATTTGCTGTTTGCTTAGCTATGTTATGCTTGCGGTGAATGAGCAAAAGCAGGAATTCGGCTTTCTTAGAGCTATAGGAGCAGATTCCAAAGCAGTTATAGGAATAATTTCATGGCAAAACCTCATATTCCTCATCTCCACATCATTAGCGGGAACTGCCATAGGAATAATGCTTATGCTTCTAATTCTAATCCCCAACCCAATAATAACCCCGTTTACACTTGCACAAATAATAGCGTGGATGCTTCTCTCATCAGCAATTGCCTTCGCCTTCAGCCTCTATCCAGCATTAAGCTTCAGAAAAAAGCCTATCTTGGAAATGATGTCCAGATAAAGAAAACTGCTTCAAAGAATCAGCATAAAAAGGAAGCTGATCCAAGAAATCCTGCAACTGCAAAATAGGCACAACCGGCACGTTGTCACAAAATTTGAGTCGCCCAACAAAAAGCGACAAGACAGCAGGTACAAAGGTTGCTTTTTCCCACCGCAAACACTCAATCTTGCAATGTGGATTGGGCAAAAATTTAGCTAAAGCCTCTGTTCTGCTTGTTTGGTTTACAACCGCCTTTTCTATACTTGACGGAGACATGCCATAATGCCAATGCTTGCAGTCAAAACATAAAACTATAGGCTTTCTGCAGCCCACCACATCAATTTCCCATCGTTTTCCATTATGCTTAAAGCGCAAATTCTTAGTCACGCTATAATCGTTTTGAGCTAAAACTGTGGCGGCTATGTCCTCAAACTCTTGCCATTCTAGCAACTCGCTTACTGTTTCAACGTCGACGCCAAAATTTATCGCTTTAATAGCCATTTGAAGACGTTGCGCCTTACTCGCCATCACAACGTTGTCTTTAACATAAAGCAGTTGGTCATTTTGCAGTTTTTGAAGCAATTTCTCAGCAACTTTAGAAGGAACCTTTGCGTCTTTATTGATAATTTCATGCTTAACCGCTCCTTTCTTCGTGAGTTTAAGCAAGGTAATTAACAGTTTCTGTTCAACATTCATCAAACATCACCGAACAAATAAGCATGAAAGAGTTTAAGAAACGCGCTTCGCCAACCATCCCTTATAAGCAATGGAAGAAAAATAGCCCAAAAGGGTTTTCGCTTCACGTTTTTAATTTGGGTCAACAACCCCCAGTCCTTCCTTGAAGAATGCTCAGTCAACGTTGCTTTAAGCTTTTAATGTTCATGCCACAATATTAGCGTGTATAAGGCGGATGGTGCAAAGGTAATAAGCCGGCGTAGTTTGCATCTATGGATGTGGTTAAAGCATGATGGAAAAATATGTTGCAAAAACAAAAAAATCCAAACAAATGTTTAAAAAAGCCAAAAAAGTTTTGCCTGCTGGAGTTTCTTACGGAATCAGGTTTTTTGAACCTTACCCCTTCTACACTGCGCGCGCCAAAGGAAGCAAGCTGTATGACATCGACGGAAACGAGTATGTGGATTTTTGGATTGGGCACACCGCACTAATCCTCGGACACAGCCCACCACAAGTTGTGAAAGCCGTAAAGAAGCAACTCGAAAAAGGCACACACTACGGAACCTCGCATGAGCTGGAAGTCCAACTGGCCCAGCAAGTAGCCAAAATGGTGCCAAGCGCGGAGATGACGCGCTTCACCAACTCTGGAACGGAGGCCAATATGTACGCCGTACGTTTGGCAAGAGCCTACACGGGAAAAAGCAAAATAATAAAATTTGAGGGCGGATGGCACGGAGGATACGACGCGCTCCACGTGGGCGTGAAATATCCTTTCGATATTCCAGAATCTGCTGGGCTGACGGCTGGTGCAACACAAGACACGTTGCTGGCTGTCTTCAACAGCATTGAAGATGTGAAGATAAAAGCCCGAAGAGAATCTGTGGCGGCGATCATAATCGAGCCAGTTTTGGGCGCTGGGGGATGCATCCCAGCGGAAAGAGAATTTCTTAAGGGTTTGAGGGAAATCTGCGATGAAAGGGGTATACTTCTAATTTATGATGAGGTTATCACCGGGTTTAGACTTGCACCAGGAGGAGCCCAACAATATTACGGTGTTTTACCAGACATAACAGTTTTTGGAAAAATATTGGGCGGAGGCTTCCCTATTGGCG
>JAWAPV010000171.1:0-2905 GCA_038894255.1 Bathyarchaeia archaeon | reverse complement strand
ATTTAGGCGAAGAGCCCGAACTTGTGCCTTCTGGAACTATCTTCTCCATGGGATGCACTATGCGTTGCAAGCACTGCCAAAATTACACGATATCTCAATGGATGGAAAAAGGGCATGTCTACAAGCCAGAAGAACTTGCAGAAGAAGTAGAAAGCCTATATAACCGGGGTTGTCGAAACGCTAACTTGGTTGGTGGAGAGCCGACTCCTTGGCTTTTTCAGTGGCTAGAAACCTTTCAAAACGTTAGCGTTAACATTCCAGTAGTTTGGAACTCCAACAGTTATTATAGTCCAGAAACGGCCAAGTTGTTGGCGGGTTTTGTTGATGTTTATCTTCTGGATTTCAAATATGGGCCTGACGACTGCGGCAAACGAATTTCAGACACGCCTAACTATTGGCAAGTTAGCACGAGCAATCTTTTAGATGCAAAGAAGTATGGAGAACTTATCATCCGCGTTCTTGTTTTGCCAAATCATCTTGAATGCTGCACTAAACCCATTTTGGAATGGATAAGCAAAAAACTTGGCACAGAAACAAGAGTGAATATTATGTTTCAGTACCGACCAGAATGGCGCGCCTATGAAGCCCCTGAATTAGGGAGAAAACTGACGAAAACAGAGATGGCAAGAGCAATTGAGCTTGCGGAAGAGGCAAACTTGACCAACTTTATTACATAGACCGCAACATTTCGCCAACGGCTTTTTATAGTTCTTTTTGCCTTTTCATAAGGGCCATTTCAGAGGAAATAAAAGTATAATGTACGCAGTTGAAACTCAAAAACTAGTTAAGCGATATGGTAAGACCTATGCGCTGAAAAGTCTTGATTTCACCGTTGACCAAGGTGAAGTTATGGTTCTCCTTGGACCAAATGGTTCAGGAAAAACAACGCTTTTGTTGACACTTGCAACGGTTCTAAAACCAACTTCAGGCACTGCTAAAGTGATGGGTTTCGATGTTACTAAACAGCCAACACAAGTTCGCCGGATCCTTGGGATCTCTTTTCAGGATGCAAGAGGCTTCTGGCGGCACAAACCCGCAGAAATTCTGGAGTTTCACGCCGCAATGTGCGGCATTTCGAAAATGCAAAGCAGATCTTTGATAGAGCAGGTTATGAAAGACTTGGAACTTTGGGAAGCCCGAAACAAACTTTTCATGCACCTTTCAGGCGGGCAAGCAAAACGAGTAGAAGTTGCCAAACTCCTCATCCAGCGTCCGAAAATTGCCATATTTGACGAACCCAGCAGCCAAGTAGATCTAAGAGGAAAACGCACAATATGGGAGCATATACTGAGCCTAAGAAAAAGCGGCTCAACAATAATAGTTGCCACAAACGAGGTTCGAGAAGCTGAATACTTGGCAGATAGAGTAACAATACTTGATCAAGGAAAAAGCATAGTCTGCGACACCGTGAGAAATCTGAAAGACAAAATTGCAGGTGGAGACATTGTTGAGCTGGAACTTGAGCAAGCTGGCGGCAGCATTAAAATTGAGCAAGACTTGGGGAAAATTGAGGGCACTGCTAAAGTGGTACCTCTGGAAAACAACAAGTATAAAGCGTATGTTTCGATCGGAGAAGCATGGGTTCCGAAAATGACCAGCCTCTGCTATGAAAAAGGGGTCCGTGTGCGTTCGGTTAGGGTAACCGAACCATCATTGGATGACGTGTTCCTAAGTTTTACAGGCAGAAAATTGGAAGCTGAAACCAATGCGTGATGTCATTCGCCTTGTCTGGTTTGACTTAAAACAGGAACTTAAGCCACCTGTCTGGATAATGGTAGAGTGGTTCACCTTCGCGGTTCAGCTTTTCATCTACGGCGCCATCCTTTCGCAACTTGTAGACGCAACGCAGCTTAACGTCAACTACCAGCAGTTTTACGCCGTGGGGTTTGTGGTGATGATGACGTTTGAGGTTGGTTCTCACACAGGAAGACACTTTGTGGAGCATGCGCATGAAGGCGTTTTACCGTATCTTTTGTCCCTGCCAATCTCGAGAGCTAAACTGTTTTTGGCTATAACTTTGCAGGGAGGAGCTGAGCTTACACTTTTAATAGGCGTTCCATTGGCAATAACTTTGTTTCTTATTGGAAACCTTACTGTTATTTCGGTGACTGCTGCAATAGCTACACTTTTCTGCCTAGGTTTTGGAGTTGCCGGGCTAATGCTGGGGCTATCCTTTGTAGCTTTCAAATCAAGCGATCTTTACACAGCAATGGTAACTGGTTTGAGCACAATCATAATACGCTTCAGCACAGTGCTTTACCCCCTTGTGTTTCTGCAGCAACGTGGTTTTGATTCTGTTGCAAAGCTTAGCCCGCTCACGTACGGTTCAGATTTGGTTAGGTGGGTTCTTGGTTTTGACCCAAGCCTAATTATTTATGACCCTGCATACGCTGTTGCTGTTCTTGTCGCTTTGGCAATTAGCACGCTTGGGCTCGGGGTTCTTCTTTTGCAACGGCTGGTGGAAGGAGTGAAAAGCGGATGACCGAGGTTCGGGCAATTCTGCGACTGGCGCGCAACGACTTTTCCTATTTTTTTAGGACCAAGTGGCTTATGGCGATTCTGCTGAGCCTTCACCTTTCAGATATGCTGGTTGTTGCTTCTACATACAACGGTTTCATGACAGTTGATTATACTCGCATTTTTGTTCCCGCCGTTGTCATCATGGGGCTTTTTGTGGCGGCACTTGATACGGGACGAAGGATTTGGCTAGCATTTCGCGAAGGCGTAATCCAATACTACTTATCTCTGCCAATTAGCGTACACGGAATTGTGCTAGCATACTTGATGGCAGGAGGGCTTTCAGCGCTTGTTTATTCCACGTCACTTCTTCTAGTTGCGCTACTGGTTTTCCCTGCGCAAGCCCTCTGGAACATATTGCTGCTTATGCCGTTTCTGTTCATTCTTG
>JAWAPV010000170.1:0-2907 GCA_038894255.1 Bathyarchaeia archaeon | reverse complement strand
GCCTACAATGTGGTGGGCTCCACCAGTGACGGAAGCGATGCTTTTCGTTACAGCAAAGCCGTAAGTTTCTCTTCCATACATGTTAGGGTTAGTGTTTACGACAATCGTGTGCACGCCTTCTCGCTTAATCATCTTTGCAACGGTCATCACGTCTTGAACTGCCATGTCTTCGTACTCTCGCACGATAACTTTGAACTCCAGTATCTCGCGATTCTTGCCCGTCAGCGGGTCTTTCTGTAGTGGAACGTTCGCGCTTCCGTCAGTTACTATAACCATAACGGGCACGGTTGAGGGATCTCTTCTTTTTGCTTCTCGAAGGAGCTCCCACGCTTTCATCATTCCGGTGGCAAGCGGCGTATAGCCGCTAACACGCATGTTAACCAGCTTGTTAGAGACTACTCTTAGGTTTGTCACTGGATGCTGCAAGACAACTGCGCCCAAGTCCTTGAGCGCGACGATGCCCACGCGGTCTCGGAATCGGTAGGCTTCGCTGTGGAGCTTCAGAAGCGCCTCCTTAACAGCGCCGAGTCTCAGCAGCATTGAGCCACTGAGGTCCATAACAAAAACCATGGTCAAGGGAGCCTTGTAGAGTCTTAGCTTTTCGCGCACGTCGTCAACTGATATGCACAGCGACAAGTTTGGGGGTTTTTTGCGGGTTTTTTGCATGCGTGCGGCTTGCCTTAGCGTGGCAGGCAGATGTATGTCTGCGGGTTTGCCGTGCGGGAATCTCCACCGGTATGGTCTTCCTTTGTGGAGTTCGGTTACGGCGTGTGCATGCCGTCCTGCGTAGGCGCTTATTCCCTTTGCTCTTGCTTTTTTCATTTTGAGAAAGTACGTTGATGGCGAGGTGAACTTTAGCTTAAAGCTTGTAAGTAACGGCACCCCTTCAGAGAGTCTGGTTTCTCCTGCGACTTTGCTTACGGTGGGTATGGCTCTTTTTTCTTCTTTCTTTTTGTCCTCTACTTTTTCTTTTAGGGTTTCGCCGCGGATTTTGTCCTGTCCTATTTGGTAGCCGTCCTTAAGCTGGTCGGCGTCTTCTCTTCCCTTCTTCAAGCGTTTGGCTATAGCGAAGGTTAATCCGCCGAGGAGCCTGCTAAAGTGAAATTCGAATTGTTTTCGTTTTTCCTGAATCTTGTCCCATAGGCTCTGTTTTTTATGCAGTTTCTCTTCTTCTTGTTCTGTAGCGTCCCGTTTAACCCAAAAGATGGCTCTTCCCTTTGTGGGTTTTTTTCCCGCTTTCTCTTTTGAGGCTTCTCCAGTCTCTTCGACTTGTCGGAGTTTTTTGGCTTTAGCCGCGAACACTTCTGCTATTTCCTGCGGTGATGCGGGTTCGAGGAAGCCGCCTTCCCGGGTTCGGTGGCTTAGTGCAAGTTCGGCTGCCACCAGCACATCGTTGAGGGTTACTTCGGTTCTGTTTTCGAATGCGGCGAGGGTTGCGGCGGCTTTGGCGATAACTATGTCGGGGCGCAGACCGTCGACTTTTAGTTCTAGGCACGAGTTTGAGATGCTTTCAAGAAGTTCGTCTGGCACGCGGACGCTGTTCAGGATTTCTCTAGCTTTGGCAATTCTGCTGCGTATTTCCTCTTGCACTGTTCGGTATTTTTGGTAGAATTTTTCTGGGTCAGCTTCAAACTCCATGTTTCTTTTAACTATTTCTACTCGGTCTTTGGCATTAAGTATGTTTCCAACATTGACTGAAAGCGGAAAACGGTCAAGCAGTTGAGGGCGAAGTTCCCCTTCCTCGGGGTTCATGGTGCCTATAAATATGAAGCGGGAAGGGTGGCTGACCGATATTCCTTCTCTTTCAACGATGTTCCATCCCGTGGCCACTGCGTCCAGCAAGTCATCTGCAATATGGTCTGGCAGAAGGTTAATTTCGTCAACGTAAAGGATGTTCTGGTTGGCTTCTGCCAAAATGCCTGGCTCCAAAGCTTGGATGCCCTGTTTTATTGCCTTTTCGACGTCGAGGCTTCCTATGACTCTGTCCTCTGTGGCGCCGAGGGGTAGGTCAACAACCACCATTTCTCTTTCTTCGGTGGGCAATTCTCCCTTCTCCTTGTATTCTTCCGCGTGAATTGGGCACATGTTCGACACGTCTTGTGGGTTGCAGTTGAAGGGGCATCCTTTGACAACAGTTATTTTTGGAAGAATATCAGTTAGAGACCTTACGATGGTGCTTTTTCCCGAGCCTTTTGGGCCGCGGATGAGCACGCCTCCGATTTTCGGGTTTATGGCGTTTATTAGCACCGCTAGTTTAAGCTTGTCTAAACCGACAATTGCTGAGAAGGGGAAGACAAGCCTCTTGCGTTGCATTCTGTTTCCTCGTATATTTACAAGAGCAAGTTTCCACAGATAACTCTGTCGCTGGAACGATTTTTTGCAGCAAAAGTGTGACCCTCATGTAGATTGCTTTTAATTACAAATTCTCTTGCTTTTGGCTGGTGTCTCTTAGGTGGGGCCGGGGCCGAGATTTGAACTCGGGCGCTAGGCTCCACAGGCCTATATGCTGCCAAGCTACATCACCCCGGCCACTATTTTGGTGATTTCGGTTACTTTCTATGACAGCCTTGCTCATTTACGTTTCCTCAGAAATATTAGATTGTCCTTCTGACACACATACTCGAAACCTGTTTCTAACAATTCCTTGACTTCTTCAGCTTTGTCGGTTACTTTGACAGTAAACTCATCGCTTCCAGGCTCAAACAACGTTCGTTCGATGTTAATGTAGATTTCAGTGTTGCTTAGGCATTTGTGGCCTAAGAATTGCTTGACGTAATAAGGGTCTTTGGTTTGGTGATAAAGCATCGTAGCCTTCCAATGTCTAAATGTGTGAAAGCTTATGTTTAGCAGTCTTGGGTTTTGTAATTTGGCAGCTAAACGCTTTCTTGCTCTCAAGAATGTTGTTGT
>JAWAPV010000169.1:0-2911 GCA_038894255.1 Bathyarchaeia archaeon | reverse complement strand
GTTCCAAAATTTTGATGTCTGTTGAGTCCAGTGTGAAATTGTTGTTCTTCAATTTCAATGTGTATGCCTTCCAGACGTTTTAAGGTATTCGAAAAATGAATATATTTCGCTTGTTGCCGGAAAAATGTAGAAAAATATTTTAAATTTCGTAAAATTTTCGACGCTTTCGTCTACCGCAAGCACCTTTAATCATGGTTCAAAGAGAAACTTTTGCCTACAATCCTTCAATTTTAAAATGAAAATTTCTACATTTTTGCGGAAAATCTAGCGAATAAGTTTAAATTTGTGTATAGAACATTCTTCTATAGGATTCTTATAAGAGTCTAGAGTGGCTGAAATGAAAGTTTCAAAGGTCTGGGAGATTCTAAAAAAATTTAAAGAGATATGTAAGTTTCATGGTTGGAGAACTTCTGAAAACGAAGATTGGATTGAAACGGAAAACAAATACCACAGTTTTCTTTTAACCAGAACAGTTCATCCGTCATCATTCAAGAGCATAGTATCCAATAGAAAATGCGTTGTTAGAGAATGCTTATCTTACCGTGTTGTCGAAGCCTCGTATATGGCGTGGATTTTCTCTGAGTCTCCGCCTGAAAGTTTGATTAACATATTCCTTGAAAACCCAGATTTTTCGAGGAAGGTTGCCTTGTATGATCTAAGCCCAATATTGAAAGGTGGAGCTGCTTGCTTTAAGCTGAACTACACTGACAGTCCGGTTTTTCAAGAGTTTGAACGTTTCCTTGAAAGCGAGTTTGGCATTAAATTCGAAGATTATGCCTATTTAAAACATGGCTTGGAAAACACGCTGACTGAAGTCACATAATCCAACGGCGCCATCAAAGGTTTGATAAGCAGAGATGTGCATAGTATCTAGTTGTGGTAGGGCATGTTAGAAGAAGCTGAAGAAGTCAAGAGGCTTCTTGCGTTCAAGAAGAGAGTTGAAAAAAGAATTGAAAAACTTGAATCTGAGCTCAAAGAACTTCAAACAGTCCTCGAAACCATAAACTCCATACTGTTGGCCAAAGGATTCAAACGTGCTGATCTTGTCAAAAAACCCATTGTGGAAACTGCACCATCCCTTCCACCGACAATTGAAGAGGAAGCAATTCAACAATCTCCCCCAGAATTTAAGGAAGTTATAACTCTAAAAACTGCATCGGGAGAGCTTCTTGCCAAACTATATGTGGGTGAAAACTTTCTGAAGGTTGTTCCAGCTGAAGACAAAAATTTCGATGTGAATACACCACCGTTTAACCAGTTTCTTGTTGAAAGGGTTTTAGCCAAAATGCAGCAGAAAGACAGTGAGCTAGCTAAAGCTGGGAAGCTTAAGCCAGAAGAAATATTCACCTACAACATTGTAAGAGAGGGCGATTTTGTCCGTGAAATCCACATAAAAAACTTTGATGCTGAACGCTTAAGAGAGCTAAAGTCAAGCGTGAAATGGACTCTGGAAAAAATGTACGAAAAAATGGTGAAAAGCTAAACCGGGTCTGTCTTAAGGCCATTTTCTGTCAAAGTAAATGTTTTTGCCCTTTGCTGAAAGCGGTATCCCCATGGCTACAGTGGCTTCCGGTATAAAGTTTAACTTTAAAGCGGCTGTTCCAATGCGGTACATTATCCTATTGTCAATGTTAAGGAGGCTGGCCATCTTTACAGCGGACCCTAAAGCTATTCCAAGGTCTAAAGCCTTAAACAGGCATGTCGGACCAACAAAATCTTGGCCCTTTTTCTTTTGAGCTTGTTCAAATTCTTGGCAGGAATTGTAGCCGCATGCTCCACAGTTGATTCCTATACTTTTGCTCCCCCTAACCCCTATCAAGACCACGGCTTCTGAGTCTTTCACGTTTTTTGCGTCGCGTTTAAAACCGTCAATTTTCCTCTCTTCAGCTATCTCGTTCATTTTTTCAGCTATAGCATCTTTTTCTTCTCCGTAAACGACCAGTGTTAGAATGTCGTCTATTCCCGCCGTTTTTGGAGCTGTTCTTGCAGCGGCTTGCATGAGCTTAGCCACTTCGAGAATGGCTTCTTTTTCACCCTCTTTTTCTCCAATTTTTGGGCACATTTTACATAACCTCTTTTGCACGTTAGGTTTTAAGATTATAAAATTAACTGTTTCGCCTTATATTCCCTAGGCTGAGAAGGCTTTCCTTAAAAGTTCGATAACGGCGTTTAATTGCCCAGTGTATAAGCCTACTGCGAACATGGAAACTCCTAAAAGCAATAGCAACGCTCCTATCACGCGACGCTCTGAAATCTCCAAACCTCTCACTCCAAATATTTTTTGAGACGCGCTTCCACTTGGCTTCTTGGGACAAAGCCAATTATCCTGTCAACTTCTCTGCCTGACTTGATGATTACAAGGGTTGGAATACTGAAGACTTGGAAGCGGTCTGCTATATCTGGGTTCTCATCAACATTGATCTTTCCAACCAAAACTTTGCCTGCCAACTCTTTGGCTAATTCTTCAACGACTGGCGCCATCATCCTGCATGGCATGCACCAGTCTGCATAAAAGTCAACTAAAACCAAGCTATTTCGTCTTATAATTTCGTCAAAATTTGAATTCGTGAGATGAACTACCTGCCCATTCAAGCTATTTTCTCCTTAAACTCATTTTCACTAGTTCGCGGAGTTTTCTTTCCTTTATGCGTTTTAGTTCTTCATCCTTCATGGATATAAACTCTTCGTGTCGCTGCTCATTGCGTTTTTCTGATTTTGAAAGGCTTTCAACTTTTCGTAAGCTTCCCTAGGATCGTCGGTTTCCATAACGGCTTTTTCAAATGGACAGAAATCCGTCCCAGAGGCATTTAGTATTCTGTCCACGACGGTTTCCCATTCAAGGTAAATGGCATGTTTCTCCAAGAGTTGTTTTGCTTTAAGACTCAAGGTTATCGTGTAAATAGCTTGTACC
>JAWAPV010000168.1:0-2919 GCA_038894255.1 Bathyarchaeia archaeon | reverse complement strand
ACGGAACTTTGATAATAGATGACATTGAAGATTCTTCTGAGCTAAGAAGAGGAAAACCTTGCACTTACAAAATCTATGGTTTAGACATATCGATAAACGCGGGAAACGCCATGTACTTCTTTCCTCTATTGCCATTAATAGAGAAAAGACACAAAATTCCATCAGAAAAACTGGTCAAAGTATACGAGATTTACGTAGAAGAGATGATTAACCTTAGCCTTGGTCAAGCGATGGACATAGCTTGGCACAAGGGACTTGCAAATGCAGATAATTTGGATGAAAAAGATTACTTGCAGATGTGCGCCTATAAAACTGGGACCCTAGCAAGGATGGCGGCTAAAATTGCCGCGGTTTTGGCTGATGGAAGTGTTGAAGTGGTAGAGCGGCTGGGGCGTTTTGCTGAAAGTATAGGTGTGGCTTTTCAAATGCAAGATGACGTGCTTGACTTGACCAGCGAAGAGTTTGAAAAGAAAAAGGGCGGCCGTGGACAAGATATTACCGAGGGAAAACGAAGCCTTATAGTTATTCACACTTTAAAAATCGCGGATGCCAAAGATAAGAAGAGGCTTCTTGAAATTTTGAACATGCATTCTTCAGACCAAAAAATCAGAGACGAAGCAATCGCAATAATGAAAAAATATGGGTCTATAGAGTATGCCAAGCAGTTTGCGAGAAAGCTTGTTAAAGAAAGCTGGGAAGAAGCTGAAAAACTATTACCTCATGGGGATAAAAAGGAAAAGTTAAAAGCCTTTGCGGAATTCTTGATTGAAAGAAACATTTAGCAGAAGTGCAGAGAACTTTGCTTGAACAGAACACTGAATTAAAAGAGTTTATCAGAAAAATAGCTTTGCTAAATGCCGTCAAACATGACGGCAAAGCCCAAGCCGGCGCAGTTATAGGAAAAGTGCTGGGTGAGAAGGCTGAATTGAGAGGCAGTGCAAGCCAATTATCTAAGCTTGTCAACGAAGTTTTGGCTGAAGTCAACAGTATTTCAATTGATGAACAAAGGCGGATAGTAGAAGAGAAGTGGCCAGAAGCGCTTACGAAAGAAAAGGTTGAAGAGGAAAAACGCCTTCCCCCTTTGCCTAACGCGGAAAAATACACTCGAATAGTCACTCGGTTTTCTCCAAACCCCGACTGCGTCTTGCACTTAGGCTCGGCAAGAGCTATCATCCTCTGCCACGAGTATGCGCGGCTGTATAAGGGCAAGTTTATCTTGCGCTTCGAAGACACTGACCCAGTAGTTAAAAAGCCAGTTCTTGAGTTTTTTGATAGAATCCGCGAGGATTTGGCTTGGCTTAACTGCAAACCAGACGAGGAATATATTCAAAGCGATAGAATCCCGATTTACTATGAATATGCCAAGCAATTGTTAAAGGAAGGCAACGCCTACGTTTGTACATGCGAACCTAACTTGTTCAGAAAACGAATTCTAGAAAGCAAACCATGCAAATGCCGCGCTCTACCTCCTGAAGAGCAGATGGCAAGATGGGAACGCATGCTAGACGGCGGTTACCAAAAAGGTGAAGCAGTTCTACGCGTTAAAACAGACCTAGAACACCCAAACCCGGCAGTTCGAGACTGGCCTGCGGCGCGGGTTGTTGACATTGAGAACCATCCGCATCCAAGGGTGGGAACCAAATACAGAGTGTGGCCACTATACAACTTGGCATGCGGCGTTGACGACCACTTGCTAGGCGTTACGCACATTATCCGCGGCAAAGAACACTTAACAAACCAAGTTCGACAAGAATACATGTATAGGCACCTTGGCTGGAAATATCCCGAAGCCATTCATTACGGCAGACTAAAAATCACCGGCGCCTACCTTAGCAAATCAAAAATTGTGCAGGGAATAAGGGAAGGCTTGTTCAAAGACTGGGATGACCCGAGACTTGCAACTTTTGCCGCTTTACGAAGAAGAGGAATAATGCCAGAAGCCATCAGAAAAATGATCATTGATGTAGGTCCAAAAACTCAAGATGTCACCCTAAGCTGGGAAAACCTGTACGCCTACAACCGCAAGCTTTTGGATCCTACCGTCGATAGGTACTTTTTTGTGCCAGAACCTATAGAACTAAGCGTAAAACATGTCCCAAAAGAGTTTGCGGTGAAACTTCACCTGCACCCGCAACATCCAGAGAGAGGCTTTCGAGAATATACAATAAAGCCAGCTGGAGACGACAACGTAGCCTTGTTTTGGGTTTCAAGGAAAGATGTTGACTCTTCAAAAACAGGTAAAATAATCCGCTTAATGGAGTTGTTTAACATAAAAATCGAAGAGGCAACTGTGTACTCTGCTTCTGCGGTATTCACTAGTGAAGCCTACGAAGACGCGAAAAAAGCCAAAGCACAGTTAATCCACTGGATCCCGGTTGGAGAAGACATGCCTTGCGACATCATCATGCCCGACGCCACTGAGACCCAAGGAATAGCTGAAATAAAGTGCAAGAATTTGAAGCCAAACACCATAGTACAGTTTGAGCGTTTCGGCTTCGTAAGAATCGACCAAGTTAACAAAAAACTTGTAGCATACTACAGCCAGAAATAGGATGGTTAAGAACTATGAGACAGCAAGACAAGGTAATAATCTGGCCAGCCTATTTTGACGCCGCAAAAAGCAGAAAAAATGGACGAAAAGTTCCGAAAAACATCGCCGTATCTGTTCCAAAAGCCATGGAAATAAAGGAAGCCGCAGACAAGCTTCACTTAAAAGCGGAACTCTTGCTTGAGACTTCTTATCCTAAAACTCCTTGGGTGAAAACGGGAATGGTTCTTGTAGAGAAAACGGAACCAAAGAGCAGAATTGTTCTAAAAATTGCAAAACAGTTGCAGAAAAACCGTTCCGCAACATTACCGAAAGCTTAGGGTGAAACAGCTAGCTTTTCTTTTTTTCTTCCACCAAAACCGCGTTAAGAA
>JAWAPV010000167.1:0-2920 GCA_038894255.1 Bathyarchaeia archaeon | reverse complement strand
TTAAGACAAAGTCCAAAAACATCCTGGCCCTTTGGTGATTAAGGTTATTTAGTTTGAATACTTTAAAGATTTTATTAATTATGTTATAGATAAAACCATATCTTATCCCAAGATATTTGTATTTATTTAAGACAACATCAATATCTTTATTCTTTTCTTCCTCAAAAAGATTTCTTTGACCGGAGGATTGAGTGATCCATTCTTGTGCTAATTGTTTGAGAAGTTTAATTTCACCTTCAGTTTTAGCCGTTCCTATGTGTTTTAATATTTTAGCTTTTTTTCCTTGATAAGAAACTACTTGAATAGCAGTATTTCCTGAGGCAGTTTTTACTGTTCTTACTCTCATTAAATTATTTTACCTTTTAGTGTGGTAAAAAAAGAAAACTGTTTAAACTTAGATTATTGTAAAGACCCTTTATTTTTTAAATGATTGTTTTAGCAGAAGTCAGGAGTAAAAGTAAAAGTTGAAAGGCTGGTCAAAGCCTACCGCCTAGGAAAAATTGAAGTCCAAGCCTTAAGGGGACTCGACATGGAAGTGGCCGCGGGCGAGCTAGTGGCGATCATTGGCCCAAGCGGAAGCGGAAAAACAACGCTTCTCAACATCGTAGGCGGCTTAGATCAGGCAACCGCGGGCAATGTGTATGTTGGCGACACCATAGTGACTGCACTTCCGACGACACACCTTGTAGACTACAGAAGACACATGGTCGGACACATATTCCAGACACTAAACCTCATTCCAACTTTGACGGCAAAGGAAAACATCGAGCTTTCCATGATTGCACTCGGCGTAGGCGGAAAAAAGCGTAAGGAACGCGTGGAAGAGCTTCTTCAGACTGTAGGCTTGCAAGACCGCGCAGACCACAAGCCTGACGAGCTTAGCGGTGGAGAGCAGCAAAGAGTCGCTATAGCGGCTGCGCTGGCAAACGATGCCCCGCTTCTTCTGGCTGATGAGCCTACGGGCGAATTAGACACGTTCAACGCGAAGGTTGTGGTGAACTATTTGGTTAAGGTTAACAAAGAGTTAGGCAAGACGGTGATTATGGTGACCCACGACCCAAGCGTTGCAAGAGTAGCTGACCGCATTCTCCGAATCGAAGACGGCGTGATAAAAATGGCTCTGGCCCCGTCAGAAGTCATTGTGGAAGAGAAAGCCTTCTCTTACGTTGACCACTTGAAGGCAAGAGTTAGCGAAATAGACGCTCAGCTACATCAACTAGACGAGGACTTCAAAAAAGGAAAAATGAGTGGCGACCAATACACCGAAGAAAGACAAAGCTTAAAGCAGACTTTGGAAAGCCTCAAGAAAGAGCTGCATCGAATGGGAGTAATCGCTTAGAAAGCCACCTTTTCTTCAGTAACGCTTACGCCTCTCTTGCCAAGCTCGCGCATAAACGTTTCAAACAGCACTTCGTCGACACCAATTTTTTCAAGGGGAACTACACCCTTCAAGTTCAAAACTTTCTTGGCTAGCAGTTGCGTGGCAATTGACGCTGGATACGCGGTGGTTCTCGCCATCGCCGTCACACCGTTTCTTCTGTCATAAAAATCCAGCAGGTTATAGACAAAACCTGTTTTCCTTCCGCCTTTAAAACCAATAACCTCAACTTTCAAGACAACAAGGTCCCTTGCCTCTGGGCTCCAGAGTTTCGCGCCTAAAAGCTTCGCCGTCAGCTTTCTCGGCGAAACCAAAGTCCCCTCAACATCAACCTCTTTATCCTCAAAAAAACCCAAACTCTTAAGCAGCTTAATCTTCTCAGCGTGGCCGGGATACCTAAGGGTTTTCTCCCACATTTCCTCTACTCCGCCTACCGTGTGAATCAAAGTTCTTAACCCGTCAGTGCAAAAAGCTTCAAGTCTGCCAACCTTTGGGCAATCAGCCTCTTCAACCCCGCTAAGAGCTTCAACCTCAACTATTCTGCCACCGCTTACAATCCTCGCCTTACGCACATACTCGTCAACAAGGCTTTCCGGCGACCACGTAACCACGTAACCCAATGGAGGCACATTAACATCGGGCAAACCGCCAACCATCACATGCACCTTCTCAACCTTATCCAGCAACGCAACGGCTCGGCCAACCAGCAAGTTGCTGATGCCCGGCGCTAAACCGCAGTCTGGAACAACAGTAACGTTTGCCTTTGTGGCTTCGTCGTCCAGCGTAAGCGGGTTTTCAGCCATAAAAGAGACGTCAACCAAGTCCTTGCCCGCCTTTATGCACGCTTCAACCAAACCGTAACCTAGCGCACCCGGCAAGAATCCTGCAACCACGTCAAACTTTCCAAGGATGTCAAGCAGTTTTCCGCGGCTCAGCACGTCAAGTTGAAGCCATGACGCTTTATGCTTGCCAATTTTATCCGCAACTGCTTTAGCTCTTGCCTCACTGTTGTCTGCAACTGTGACTTCGATAGCTTCTTGGCTGTTTGCAAGGTCTTCTGCCGCAACTGAACCTATGTTCCCGCAACCAATAACTAAGGCTTTCATGAGACACACAATTAGCGTCTCAACATTAAAAACTTGTGCGAAGCCAAACAAGCCTGCCAAAGAAGCTGTTTGAAAGTCTTAAATACTTCGCACAACTTGTATATGTTGAGTATCATGGCTGAAATTTGTCCAACATGCGGGCTTCCAAAAGACTTATGCGCTTGCGGCGAAATCGAAAAAGAGCAACAACGAATTCGCGTACGGCTTGAAACACGCAAATTCGGCAGACCAACCACGATTATAGACGGAATCGACGAGAAAAGCACGAAACTAGGCGACCTTGCCCAAAAACTCAAAAACTTTTGCGCGTGCGGCGGAACAGCGAAAAACGGCCAGGTAATGCTTCAGGGAGACCACAGAGAAAAGGTTCGCCAGTATCTGCTGGAAAGCGGCTATCCCGAAGAGAACATAGAACTGCAATAGGCTTAGCAGCGTT
>JAWAPV010000166.1:0-2948 GCA_038894255.1 Bathyarchaeia archaeon | reverse complement strand
ATTATCTGTTAATGAATCAAAATAAATGTTAAAGGAAATAAATGAGCTGATTCCTGTCGATACAAGATCGCACTTTAGTTTTCTGAATCCATCATTAAAAACTGTTAGATCTGTATTTATTGGAGGCCCATCAATCATGTTTTCAAAGAGAAAATCTGTATTCTTAACTAGTATTAATTCTTCGCCATAAGGAAAACCGAAGAAAACGTTGACGTAGATAGTTTCTTTGTATTCGGCTGATTCTTCTGCAGACAAGGCGCAAGGTAGCCACGCAATATTTGAGCAGCAAAGACATAGGATAAATAAGACTGAAAGCAATAATGATGCTTTCATTTAAGTTTATTTCTCCCTTTAACCTTTTAAAATTAATAACAAATTTATTTATAAGGTTTTTAAACTCACGTCGAGAAACCCTTTAACCGCCTATCTATTCTCGACGAACCTATTCTCAAACTTCAACCTCTAAACATTAGGATTACACAAGTGTTTTACCTTTGCGGTTTATGTTTATGTTTATTAACTTTTAAACGCTAACCTTCATGCTGGTTGATTAGCCATGACAAGAGTCGCCGTGCTGGACTCGGACAAGTGCAAACCCAAACACTGCAACAGACTATGCCACAGGTTCTGCCCTATCGTGCGAAGCCGCATAGAAGCCATACGCTTCGAAAAAGACAAGGCAGTAATCGTGGAATCGCTGTGCACAGGCTGCGGCATATGCATAAAGAAGTGCCCTTTCAACGCGATTTCCATAGTAAACCTTCCAGATGAGCTGGAAAAGGATTGCACCCACCGTTTCGGCCCAAACACCTTCAAACTGTTCAAGTTTCCCACGCCCTCACCCAGCATGGTTCTCGGGTTGCTGGGCCAAAACGGCATAGGCAAAACAACCACGCTCAAAATTTTTTCCGGCGACTTTAAACTGAACCTCGGAAACTACGAGAGCCCTCCTGATTGGAGCCAGATAATACAGCATTTCAGAGGCTCAACACTTCAAGACTACTTCCAGAAGATAAGCGAGGGTAAACTCAAAGTCTCGCACAAACCCCAGTATGTAGACAAGATTCCTCAAGTGGTCTCAGGAAACGTTGGAGAACTGCTTGAGAAGATAAACGAAAGAAACAAGCTTGACGAAATCTGCGAACAGCTCCAGCTGAAACAGATTTGGAACCGCGCACTCGACGTCCTAAGCGGCGGGGAACTCCAACGAGTAGCAGTGGCCGCCGCAATGTCCCGCGAAGCCGACGTGTACCTTTTCGATGAACCCTCAAGCTACTTGGACGTGAAGCAGAGGCTTGAAGTGGCTAAAGCCATAAGAAGCTTGAAGACCGAACAAAAAACAGTAATAATAGCGGAACACGACCTCGCAATCATAGACTATCTGTCAGACCAAGTCTGCATTTTCTACGGAGTCCCAGGAGTTTACGGCGTCGTATCCAACGTGCACGGCGTCAGAACCGGCATAAACATTTACCTTCAAGGTTACATACCCGACGAAAACGTTCGCTTCAGAAAAGAACCAATAATATTCCATGAAAAACCGCCTTCCTCAAAAACAGGCAGCGGCGAAGTTCTGCTGCGATGGAGCCCGCTGACGAAGACGTTTAAAGGTTTCAAGCTTTCCGTTGACGCGGGGGAGATTAAACGGGGCGAAATCATAGGTGTCCTCGGACCCAACGGCATAGGCAAAACCACTTTTGTCAAAATTCTCGCGGGAATCGAAGAAACCGACGACAAAACCAAGTTTGGAGAACGAAAAGTAAGCTACAAGCCGCAGTACATTTCCGCGGAATACGAAGGCACAGTTCAAATGCTACTAATGAGCGTCGCAAAGGAAAACTTTTCCTCAAGCTGGTACCAAACAGAAATAATCCGCCCCCTAAAAATAGACTCGCTTCTTGACAGAAACGTGATGGAACTAAGCGGCGGCGAACTCCAAAAAGTAACAATCGCCGCATGCCTATCCCAAACCGTCGACCTTTTCCTTCTTGACGAGCCAAGCGCGTACCTAGACGTTGAGGAAAGGTTGAACGTAGCGAAAGCAATTAGAAGGGTAGTGGAAAGCCACAACGCAACAGCCTTTGTCGTCGAACACGACGTGGTTATGCAAGATTTCATAGCAGACCGTCTGATGGTTTTCTCAGGCGAGCCGGGTGTAGAAGGCACGGCACGCCCCCCAGCAAGCTTGAGAAAAGGAATGAACGCTTTTTTGAAGGAGATGGAAGTGACTTTCAGGCGAGACCCGTTGACTAAGCGGCCGAGGGTGAACAAGGAAGGCTCGAAGCTTGACAAGTTTCAGAAACAGATAGGCGAATACTACTATGTGAGGATGACACGCGAAGCCAGAGAAAAACACTAAATAACGGAAACCGCGTGTTTCACATGGTTGGCGCTGTCTTCGCGGGGATTGAACGTTTTCTTCAAGGCAGAAAGGTAGTTAAATTAAAGAATGAGCAATGCATAACCTAAAAAAGACTTACGCCTTGAAGGGAGTTGGTGGAGGCTTAGTTGGCTCAAATAACATTTGAAGAGATTAGCGCAGCAGACTTCTTCTACAGAAACCGAGACATAGCAGGCTTCACAAACCCTTCCAGAGCCATCTTCGCGGCGATAAGAGAACTTGTCGAGAACTCGCTAGACGCCGCAGAAAGCCTCAAAATCCCTCCTGACATATATGTACGGCTTTCCTACGAAGGGGAAGCCAGCGCCGAGACCCAGATTTACAAGCTAAGAGTAGAAGATAACGGAATAGGAATCCAGCCAAGGCACATACCATCCGCCTTTGGACAAGTGCTTTTCGGCTCAAAATACAAGCTGAAGCAGCAAAGAGGAACTTTCGGTTTAGGCGGAAAAATGGCCATTCTCTACGGCCAAATCACCACACACCAGCCGGCAACCATCAGCTCAAGCACGGGCATGGCCAAAATCTACACTTATAAACTTATGAT
>JAWAPV010000165.1:0-2961 GCA_038894255.1 Bathyarchaeia archaeon | reverse complement strand
CTTCAAACTCGAGAGGGTGAGGAGGAAGGCCGAAGCGGAATGGGCAAAGCGAAACTCCTGCGTCTAACAATATTCTGGCGTCTGCTGTTTCGACGTAGGTGCACATTGACCTGACGCCTAAGCTTTCAGCTCCCAGAGGCTTCACTTTAACGTGTTTTAGCATTTGCTCAAGAGTGTTGCGCCATTCCCTATATGTTTTTATTTTTGGGTGTGCTGAGGTGGATTGGGTGGGCGATGACGACTCTGGCCCCAATGATTATTGGTGATTTGGATCTTGAGTGCGGAAGCCCACCTGTTGTGGCTTTTCAAAAGGTGGTTACCGTGCTTTGAAAAGGCGTTTTCGATTTTCGGCTTATTCTTGTTTCTTCCAGATTTCTAGCTTTTTCTTTTTGAGGTCTCGGCGTTTTCTATGCAAAAAGCGGTAAACCGTGCCGTGCATGCTTCCTTTTATCAGCATTTGTATTGCTTCTCTCGCGATTTCCGCTTCTTCTGCCGTGCCTATAATGCTGACCGTGTGTCCATACACGGCAATGCACGTGCCTGTTAGCTCCTCTACGATTTTTCTTGTTTTGCCGTTCATTCCGATTCTTCGGCCTTTAACGCGTTTAATGTCGGTTTCTGACCTTCCGAAAATTGTTCGCAAATCAATAAGATCCAGAACTGCTTCTTCGTCCCGTATTAAACGGAAAGCTCGTTCAGGCGAGAAACCTCTTCCCACGGCGGTTACAACCTCTTTTGCTCTGAACAGCAATGAAGGGTCCGTGGCGTTTTCAGACAAAGTTATGGTTACATCGCCTGAGCCGCTGTCGACCTGCAGGTTTACTGAAAGTTTTTCTTCTATGTGCCTTTTTGTGGTGCCGTCTGGTCCTATTAGGACGCCTACCCGTTCTGTGGGAATTTTGATAAATGTGGCTGGTTTAGCCGTTTGCAGTAACTCTCCTGAAGCATTCTTCGTTAGAAAGGACTTTAACGTTTAACTTGCTAAAAAACCTGTTTATGTTTGCAATGTCTCGGTGAAGGAAAAACTCGGCCATCGGGTGTTCGCGGGAAACAGCTTGGGACATGTCAAAGATTACTGGGCGGTTTTTCCACGTCATGATGTTGTACTCGCTTAGGTCGCCGTGAACAAGTTCAGCCTTCGCATAAAGCCTCCTCAAATCTAAGAGAATAATTTTATAAAATTTGCTTGGGTTTTCGGGCGGCTGCTCTTTCAGCGACGGCGCGTTTACGCCGTCTTTTCCTATAAACTCCATAATCAGAACGTTGTTTCTTACAGCGATGGGTTTGGGAACATTAACCTTTGCCATGAAAGCTTGCTCCAAGTTTCTGTACTCTTTGCGTGCCCACATGAAAATCATCGAGCGGGTGTCCCTTTTCACGTTCTGAAATCTTGGGTCTCCCTCAATGTACTGAAGCATGCCTTTGCGAAATTCAGCCGAGCCTGTGAGGTAAATTTTGATTGCCAGCTCTTTTCCCTTCGGGTCTTTGCCCCAGTAGATGCGTGACTCTTTGCCCGCGCTTACTACTCCGTGGATCTCTTCGATTGTGCCGCGGTTCATAAAGTCGTAGATTACCATCAAGGTTGAGCGGTCGAAAACCTCTTCCAGAGCCTCGTACTCCTCGCTTCGTTTTTCTTTCATTAGCTGTTCTGTTTCGTACCGCCGTTCTTCTTTGAGGAGTTTTTTCTCAATTCTCTTCTTAAAAGACACGACGCTTATTCCGCCTAATGTAAGTGTGTTTTAGATTTTTAAAAGTCCTTTCCTCCTAAGCTCTTCTGCTTGTCCCTTCGTGTAACGCCAAACAAGGTCACCGCGAGTATCTGACTGAAAATCCCAAGGACTAACCAAAACGACGTCGCCCACCCGAATCCAGACTCTTCTTTTCATTTTTCCTCGTATACGACACAAGCGTTCATGCCCGTCTTGGCATTTAACCATTATACGGTCGTACCCAAGCAGCTGAGTGGCTATTCCAAGCACTTCATTCTGGCTCGGGTAGACCATTTCGCCTAGTTCGCCTTCGCTTAGGACTTTCTTTTTGCCCAAATAAGCACCTCAGAGATGTTGTTAGAGAGAATGCGTGTTTCTTGCTTAAAATGATTGCCTATAAACTTCATGTTTGTATACGGAAGCATCAACAAAACTCGGCTGAAAAGGCTTGTGAAGCTTTAAAGTTTTACTATTTGAGCGTGTGGCACGCCTTTTATGTTTAACACGGCCTCAGGATGCACGTATCCCTTTTCTATCGCCTTCCTGACAACGTGTTCGCCTACCATGTTTACTATTGTGGAATTCTCTATCATGCTTACTGCTTCTTCAACGTTCACCTTGCTGCCCTTGTAAAACTCTTCTTTTACGTGGAAAACTATTTTGCCATCTTGCAAGGTTCTACCCAGCAGGTCACAGTCGCAGATAGCCAAAAGCACGTTTCTACCTTTCTTTTTCAGGTTCATGTAGACTTCCAAGTTTTTCTGACGTTCCTTTCTAAAGTTGCTTAATCGCCGCTTTTGCTCCACAAGCTTTACAGACGATGAAGGAAAGGCGTTTTTCTTTAACTATCTTTGTGTCTGGGCTGTGGCAGACCTGGCACTTAACAAAACTTTCAATATACCTTTGGATCAGCCTGTTAAACGTGTCTGGGAAAAACTTTCCCTGAAAAATTGCTCGCGACTCCTGCAAGGTTGCCGCCGTGGCCATTTCCCTTGACATGAACTTAAGTAGGTGCTGCGGGTCGCGGTCCATGGCTTCGGCTACCTCTTTAAAGTTTTGAATCAGGGTCCGCATTCCTATTACTGTGTGCTGAAGTTGGGGAATCTCTAGCCTATCCTTTTTGGCGGCTATTTCGGGGATTTTGGCGCGTCCCCTTTTAAGTAAAGCCTCGTAGTCATACGCCATGCCGAGTTTCTCCAACAGAAAAAGAGCACACATTACTATTTAAGACTTATAAGCTGTGAGAAGAAAA
>JAWAPV010000164.1:0-3001 GCA_038894255.1 Bathyarchaeia archaeon | reverse complement strand
AGCCTTGCACTTGGATGCGGTCTGACTCGAAATACATGGGCAAGCCGAATTTGAGGTCATATGGTGGAACACCATAATTGCCTACAAGCGGGTAGGTTAGGGTTAAGATTTGCCCTTTATATGAAGGGTCTGTAAGCGCTTCTGGATAGCCAACCATTGAGGTGGAGAAAACCACTTCGCCTGAAACTTTGCCGGTTGCGCCAAAACCTTTGCCGATGAAGAGAGCGCCGTCCTCTAACAGTAGAACCGCTTTCTTGCTTTTGCTGGAAGTTTGTTCGGGTACCAAAGCCCTATACTACCTACCATTGTGAATTTTTAAGTTTTACGTTTTTCACTGAAATATGAGGCAACAGCCGCTTCCAAGTCATTTTCGGCTTTTTCAAGCAGCTTATCCAACTGCAATATATGGGATTTGGTGTGAAGCAACTTTTCCTTCCATTCATCCAACGCTCTTTTAACCACTCCGGGGGCAGGACCGCCTTCGACTTTGCAAGCTTCAACCAACGCAAGCGGGTCAGCAAGCGCCTTTAGCTCTTCAGTCTTAACTGTCAACTTGATGTTTGCCACATTTTCTGCTGCTTTTTGAAGCATTTCAGGTGTGGCTTCTGCGAAAGTCCGCTGCGCCCCTATCAGCGCTTTGACGAAGGCGCCGACTATCTTATGCGCTGTTCTAAAGGGAACAGAATATTTACGCACGAGCAAGTTGGCAAGCTCTGTTGCTGCTACGAAACTTGCATTTGCCTTGCCAGCCACATCCTGAGTTACTTTCAGTTTGGGCAACAGTTTATGGAGCATATCCAGTGAGGCGCGTACAGTTTCTATGGATGCCCACAGCTTAGGCGTTATCTCTTGGAAGTCAAGGTTATACGTGGAAGGCAAACTTTTCACTGCTGCGGCTGCGGCTACAAAATCTCCCAGCACATTGGTGGCACGTGCGCGAATGACCTCTAACACCTCTGGGTTCTTCTTCTGCGGCATTATGCTGCTTGTGCTGGCGAACTCGTCAGGCAGTTCCACCATACCAAAGTCCGGAGAACTCCAGATTATGAAGTCCTCAGCGAAACGGCTTAGGTTGACAGCGATTAACGTAAGAACCGCAAGAGTCTCGGTAACGAAGTCTCGACTGCCCACTGCGTCAATCGAGTTTTCAGCCACGCCAGAGAAGCCTAAAAGCGCTGCGGTTCTTTCTCTGTTTATTGGAAAACTTGTTGTAGCCAAGGCGCCTGCGCCGAGCGGGCAGAGATTAACCCGCGAATAAACGTTTTGAAGGCGCTCGAGGTCGCGTTCTAACGCGGTGCAATGCGATAGTAGGTAATGGGCAAAGGTTACTGGTTGGGCAGGTTGCAAATGCGTGTACTCCAAAATGACGGTTTTCAAGTGGTCTTCAGCGACTTCTATCAAGTGCTCTTGCACGTGAGCCACAGCACGCATCAGCGTAAGTAGATCTTTCCGCAGTTCCATGCGGATAGCAGTGGCAACCTGGTCGTTTCTGCTTTTGGCAATGTGAAGATTCCCGCCTACTGTTTCGCCTACCTCTTTGAGAACCACTTCCTCCACAGCCATATGAACATCTTCAGCTGAAGCATCAAACGCTGCACAGGAGCACTTGGCAAGCGCTTGCAGAAGCTTGACGCCGTCTTCCTGCTTGAGGATTTTCTGCTCCATAAGCATTATTACGTGAGCCTTGTTGATGGCGATGACTGCCTCTGCAAGCCGCAGGTCATCCTTCATTGAAGAGGTAAACTTGGCAACATCTTCGCGTACTGCTGATAAGCGCCCGCCACGCAGCAGCTTTGACATTACTCGCCTCCCTTAGCTCCTTTTTGCTTTTCAGCCTTTCTTTTCAGAATGTTAGCCATTCTTGTTTGTAAACCCCAGAGCTCAATGAAACCCTTTGAGTAAGCGGGGTTAAAGCCAGTTTTTATGTTGTAATTCACTAGGTTCTTGTCGTAAAGCGACATTGGCGACGAGCGCCCGACGATTTGAGCCGCACCCTTGTAGAGTTTTACACACACCTCGCCATTCACTTTCTCCTGAGTTTTGTTTATGAAGGCTTCAAGATCCTCCCTTAGCGGCTCCACCCATAAGCCTGCATAAGCCAGAAACGTCCATTGAGCGTCAATCTGCTGCTTGAACAAGACTTCATGCCGCGTCAACACCATTTTTTCCAAGTCTTTGTGTGCTTCTAAGATGACGGTGGCGGCTGGGCACTCGTAAGTTTCCCGTGACTTGATGCCGACTAAGCGGTCCTCTATGTGGTCTATGCGGCCGACGCCGTGTTTTCCCGCAGTTTTGTTTAATGTTTCAATAAGCGTTAACGGATCAAGCTTCTTGCCATTCAAGGCAACAGGGACGCCGGTTTCAAATTGAATAGTCACGTACTCAGGCTTGTCCGGCGCTTTTTCAGGTGAAACTGTCCATTCGAAAGCGTCTTCCGGCGGCTCTTTGCTGGCGTCTTCTAGATCGCCACATTCGATGGATCTGCCCCAGATGCTTTCGTCGATGCTGTATTTTTTCGCTGCATTTGAAACTGGAATTCCCTTGGCCTTCGCGTATTCGATTTCTTCTTCTCTTGTCATGTTCCATTCGCGAACTGGCGCAATTATCTTTAGGTCTGGTGCCAATGCGCCAAGTGTTACGTCAAAGCGCACTTGATCATTGCCCTTGCCTGTGCAACCGTGCGCTGCGCCTGTTGCGCCTTCTTTTTCTGCGATTTCCACCATCTTCTTGGCTATAAGCGGTCTAGAGAGGCTGGTGCTTATGGGATACTTGCCTTCGTAGAGCGCATTGGCTTTTATTGCTGGGAAAACGTAATCTTTGGCGAATTCTTCCTTGGCGTCTATTGAGTAGTGTTTTAGGACGCCGAGTTTCTTGGCTTTCGCCTCGATCTCTTTTAGGTCTTCTGGCTGGCCGACGTTGACTGTTACAGTTATTACGTCGGCGTTGTATTTCTCTTGAAGCCACTTAATCATCACTGACGTGTCTAGTCCGCCTGAGTATG
>JAWAPV010000163.1:0-3051 GCA_038894255.1 Bathyarchaeia archaeon | reverse complement strand
GCATAGCTCCTTCTTTCCGCGCCGAAAAAAGTCGCACGATTAGGCATTTGACCGAATACTGGCACATTGAAGGCGAATGGCCGTTTGCAGACTTGCACGATTTGATGAAGTTTGAGGAAGAACTTTTGTCTTATGTTTGTCAGAGAACTGCAGAGAAGTGTGGAAAGGAATTTGCGGAGCTTGGCGCTGACATGGCTAAGGTGGCTTCGGTCAAAGCTCCTTTCCCTAAAATAACTTACTCTGAAGCGCTTGAGAGGCTGAAAGAGGCTAACCCGAAGCTTAGGTGGGGTGACGACTTGGGGTATGACGACGAAAAAGCGTTGGCTGAACAGTTCGGTAAACCCTTCTTTGTTTACGATTACCCAACGAAGATTAAGGCGTACTACTGCAAAACTGATCGGGATAATCCGGAAGTTGCCATGTCCACGGACATGCTTGTGCCCAGAATAGGGGAAATTTCGACTGGTGGAGCAAGAGAAGACGATAAGGAAGTCTTGACAGCGCGCATTAAAGAGAGCGGCTTGAAAGTTGAAGATTATGATTGGTATTTGGATTTGCGGCGGTACGGAACTGTTCCGCACGTGGGTTTCGGTTTGGGCTTAGAAAGACTGCTGACGTGGATGCTTGATTTAGATAACATTATTGACGCGATTCCGTTTCCACGTACAATTCGAAGGTTCTACCCATAAAAGGCTTAACTGTTTATGCGCAGACGCTGTTGAAGGTTTATGCTTTGAACCATTTGAACATGATGTATCTAACTTTGCTTTTCTCCACGTCTGGCACGGCGATTATGAACCTTTTTCTGACAGTGGTGGCTAACCGACCAGTCTTAACAAGTTCGGTTGCCGTTAGGGCTGTGCTAGCCTTCTTCACCGAAACCATGTAAGGCGCATGTTCCATGCCTGGGCCGCGTTTGTAAACTGCGAAGTCGCATCCGAATTTGATGCCTGGAGTGACTATTAGGCCCTTTTCGCGTAGGTCTTTGTAAACAGCGTATTTTTCGTCAAATTCCTCGTAAAGCTTGGCAGCCATTTTTCGAAGTTTCTTTGGGCTTACTTTTTTCTTTGCAAGCTTTTCGGTTATGGTTATCATTTCTTTTTCTAGCAGATATAGTCCTTCCATTAGGTCGAGGATTAGTGGAACATCGAATTCTGGGGTTTTGGGTTTGGCTATTCCGAGCGGTTTTCCGTAGAACCCTTTTTTGTATAGTTCTGAGCCTTTTGTGGGGTTCCAGACTATTAGGAAGTTTTCGATGAACTCCACTGGAATCTTCATTGCCTTCTTAGTTCCTTTTTACATAATAAGCGAGAGTATTCGTGCGGCGTCCGCGGCGTCCTCTGCCTTGTCTGCAGAGTCCTCGAAAAGTTGTAGCACATCTCTCAGCAGTATCAATGCTGGAAGTTCAATTTTGCTTCCGAGAATTTTAATTTCAAGTTCGCGGTAAATTTCGTCAACAACTCTTTCGGCGATTTCGACGTCTCTTGCTTTTTCCAAAGTTTTTGCTGGACCATAGGTGAGAACCATCATGGTTTCTCTTAGTTTGAGAGTCGTTTCGAAGACGCTTTCGGACAGTTTTAGCAGTCCCTTCTTGATGTCGCTTGGAACGTTCCAGTTGTGTTCCATTATTTCAACAATGCGGAAAGCGATGCCCTCAGAAAAGTCTGCAATCTCGCTTGTTAGGTTTGAAAATCTCAGAAAGTCTTCGCGGCTGATAAGGATTGCTCCTATTTCCGCTAGTTCCTGAGACACCAGCCTTCGGGCTTTGTCCACTTCGTCTTCGCCACTTCGGATTTCGTTGAAAAGCTGTTTTGCTTTTTCTTTGTCGTTTTTGCAGAAGCAGTCTATTACTTGAGGAACCTTCCTAGTCAAGTCTATGACTTTGCGCAGGTGGTCTTGGCAAACGTTTAATGCCCGCCTTTTCACTCGTTCTTCGGTTTCTGCTGGAAGCACCAATCCTTTCACGCCCGCCGAAAAAAGGGCTACTGTTTTCGCTGCTATTATGTGCTGATGTGTTAAAAAAGGTAACGTAAGGATCGCACCTAAATAGGCGTGCCCAGATCCTTAAAATCGATTTTCCGCTCAAAATACTTGCGAAGCAGCAGCGGCAAGTCTCCGATTTTCGCTCGAACCTGCTTCCAAGAGTCGCGGTCGCGCACAGTAACAGTTTCTTCTTTAAGCGTGTCATAGTCAACCGTCACGCCTATGGGCGTGCCAACCTCGTCAGCACGGGCGTAGCGCCTGCCGATGGAGCCAGCTTCGTCATACTCGACCGTTAACCCTTCATCAACAAGCATCCTGTAGACATGCATGGCTTTCTCGGGAAGCCCGTCCTTGCTTACAAGCGGGTAAACGCCGACCTGTATTGGCGCAATGTCACGTGGGAAACTCAAAAGTTCCCTGTCTTCTTTAACGCGGTAGGCATATTCAAGCGCCACGTAGAGAAGACGATCAGAGCCGAAGCTGGGTTCAACAACGTGCGGAACATAGCGTCTTCCACGTTCCACCGTCTTCTCGCTTGTGATAGAGACATGTTCGGGTAAAATCTTGTATTTTCCAAGCATGAAATAGCCTTTCTCTTTTAAGGATTGTTCAACTTCGCTGGGTTCAGCTTTGGAAAGCATTTCGCTGACTGCCGCCGCCTCCTTCTTGAAGGCTGGTCCAAGCTTAGCCATGAGCGGCTTTATGACGACTTGTTCTTTTTCAATAGGCTTCGCGTGTTCTTTGAATATGGTCATATCTACTCCCGCGTGTTTCATGTGGCTTTTTAGGTCGTAGTCTGTCCGGTAAGCGTGTCCCGAAACCTCAACCCAGCCCCAGCGTTCGACCAGAACTTCTTGGTCAAAGCTTTGAAGCGAGTAGTGAGCTCTTTCCCACGGAAGTTTTTCGATGAAACGCTGTTTTTCAGGTGGAACGCCCAGTTCAGAAAGCAGTTTCTTTGCCAACGCCATAAAAACCGCTTGCCACTCTGCTTTGATTACACCCTTCTTCAGCGCTTCTTTTATGGTGTATTTGGTTCGCTTTTCCGAACCTTTCAACCGGGTTTCAGCT
>JAWAPV010000162.1:0-3054 GCA_038894255.1 Bathyarchaeia archaeon | reverse complement strand
CGAAAGGACCTAAATGCCGAAAGGCAATTGAGACGCCCGGCGCGGGGCGGGGGGGGGGGGGAGGGGGATTGCTTAAGTCCGAAAGGACCTAAGTGCCGAAAGGGAATTTAGACCCGCCAAAACCGCCAACGTATGCTTCGCCGCTCGTGGGAAGCAAAAGAGTCGTTAGAATCTTGATTAAAGTTGTTTTACCCGCACCGTTCGGCCCCAGCAGTCCAAAGATTTCTCCTTCCTCTATCGAAACCGAAACCTTGTCAAGAGCGACCACTGGTTTTTCTTGTCCTTTAAACACACGAACGATGTTTTTTGCTTCGATGCTATGGGGCAATGTGGGCCACGAGCCAAAAGACAATGCAAACATGCATAATTAAGAATTTCTATGAACTTACCATCGATATTTTTAGGGGTTTTCACGTTGTTGTGGCTATATTTCAAGAGCTACTTCCATACGCGTCAAGTTTTTGCAGCCTGTTTTTGAAACCTCCACGATATCCTCGATGCGAACTCCGCCAACGGCAGGGTCGTAGAGTCCGGGTTCCACTGAAACTATGTTGTGTTCTTGCAAAGGTTGATCGTAGAATTCGCTCATTCGGGGTTCTTCATGAACCTCAAGCCCGATTCCGTGTCCAAGCCCGTGCATGTAGCCTTTGGTTATTTGTTTTCCTCCTCTGGCAGTTTGATAACCAGCTTTTTCCAGAAGCTTATAGCACATTTCTTGCATCTCGCTGCCCAAAACTCCGGCTTTTAAGACATCCATGACTGCGGCTTTGGTTTCGAAAACCGTCTCAAACATTTGTTTCACCTTTTTCGAAGCTTTTCCCTTAACAACTGTGCGGGTCATGTCGGCTACGTAACGTTTTTTGACGCTTCGCGGGAAAACATCGAGCACTATTGGCTGGTTAGCTTTCAGTACATCGTGTGCTTCGCCTGAATAGTGGGGATCCGCGCTTCTCGGGCCGCAAGCTACTATAGTCTCTTCTTCTGCTATGCAACCGTTTTCAACAAACGTGTGGTCAAACACTGAACGCACTTTTCTTACGGTTAGAAAAGCTTTCTTGCCGTCTTCTCGATAAACGAGCTTGTTGTTTGAGCCGATTTCCGAGTTGGCTATGAGGCTGATGGCTTCGGTTGTTGCTTTCTCCACAACTCTTTGAACGGTCTTTATGGCTTCAATCTCCTCTGGCTCCTTGGTTGCTCTTGCCTTCTCAATCACGTCGAACATGGGCTTTATTTTCAGCCCTTCCTCTCTCAGAACGTCAGCAAGCACAACTGAGAGGTGCGGGGGCACGTAAATTGCTTTTCCGCCAAGTTCTTTTTTTGCAACCGACGCCACAAACTTCATTCCGCCCATTTTAGGGTCAGAACAAGACTTGATAACCTTAACATAGTCGTATTCGAAAATTGAGCGGACATCTTTTACGCGAGATTCCTTTTCTGCTCTCGGCTTTTCCATTTGGCTGACTACGATTAACGGGTCTTCGTCAACCTTCTTGAGGAAAATGAACGGGTCAGGAGCCAAAAAACCAGTCATGTAAAACATGTTTGCGTTTTTTACGCTATCCGAATACATGAGCATGGAGTCGACGCCTTTCTCAGCAAGAATCTTGTCAACATCCTTCCGCATACAGACACACGCCGATAAGAGAAACTTATCATGTTCGGTGCGAAATAAAAGCGTTGCCACCAACCTAAAGAGAATGCTAAAACGGAAACTGCAAACAGGAGGCGGGCATGGTTTTCTTAAGCGCCAAAGAATATTGTTAAATATGATTCTAAGCAAAAAATGTTAGAGGGGTTAAGGTTGGATAACAAAGCAGTGATAATTATTGATATGCTTAACGACTTCGTCACGGGAGACCTCAAATGCAAAAGAGCAGAAGGCATTATTCCAAAACTGAAGAAACTCGTCGAAGCCGCTAGAAAGCACAGCGTGCCGGTAATCTACAGCAATGATGCCCACTACCCGCAAGATGTCGAGGTTGTTGCAAAATGGGGAAAGCACGCAATAAAAGGCACTAAAGGCGCAGAGGTTATACCCGAACTAAAGCCTACTCCTAAAGATTATGTTGTGGAAAAAAGGTTCTACAGCGGCTTTTACGAAACAGGATTAGACCCTTTACTACGAAGCTTGAACCAAGGCCGCGGAATACAAACCGTCATCCTAGGGGGGCTACACACCAACATCTGCGTTAGACACACGGCGGCAGACGCCTTTTTCAGAGGCTACAACATAATTATAGCCAAAGACGGCGTTGAAGCCTTCACGCAAGAAGACCAAGAGCAAGGCTTGAAGTATCTGGAGTACGTTTACAACGCAAAAATAAAAACAGTTGACGAAATTATAGAGGAATTCAAAAGGCAAGCATAAGGTAAGCAGAAATGGCGAAGATTGAGATTAGGGATTTGAACGAGTCAAACGTTGACGACCTAATCTACGTGTGTTCTTACAAAAAACTTGACGACCCAATTCACCAAGAAGGAATGAGGCTTAAACGGTTATGGCTCCTTGAAATGCTCAGGAAATATGGTTCAATCGCAAAAATCGCGTACTACAATGACAAGCCAGTTGCGCAGATTCTTTTCTTCCCCGAAACCGCAGATGTAACGAAGACTTCGAGCAGAAATAACGTTTTATTAATTAATTGCATTTACAACCCAGCGCCAGAAGCACAGAAGAAGGGAATAGGCACCAAACTGCTTCAAAGCTTAATCCAAGATGCAAAACATAGAAGAACATGCTTAGGCAACAAGCCTTGCAGTTTCCTCTTAGCAAAAGCATTTAACACAGGAGAACTGCTCCCCATGCCAGAATTCTACCGCAAACACGGTTTCATTCCTTCGCCTGAAGCAGGCATGCTTTTCCTTCCTATAGAAGGCAAATACGAAACATCGCCTTCCAGCGGCGAATATAAGCCGCTACCCGAAGACAGAAACAAGGCCATAATATTTTATGGGCCAATCTGCCAGTTTAGCTTTCCATTTGCGAAAAAAATAGAAGAGCAGATCCGCATGTTGACTCCACAGCTTGAGATTAAGTTGATTAATGAGTGGGAA
>JAWAPV010000161.1:0-3081 GCA_038894255.1 Bathyarchaeia archaeon | reverse complement strand
TTTCGCAGCAGTTAAGAAATCCGGCTCTGCACATTTGCCGTTTAAAATTGATTCAATGAAATGCTTATCTTCACGAAAATACTCCGAAGCCCCAAGTAGAAAGCTAACACTGTCGTTTAAATCATGCCTAAACCATCTATATATTTTACCATCATTTAACTCCAGCCTAACATCGTCGTCGGTAACTCTAATACTACCTTTAGTTCCTTGAATGGTTATGCCAATTTCTGGCATACGAAATCCTTCTTTACACCATGAGACGTCAAACCGCCCTTGAACGCGTCCAGAACAACTAACTTCTGCTGAAGCTTCATCTTCCGCTTCTGAACTCCATGACTTTAACTTGGCAAAATTAATTTTCAAATCTCCAAAATACCACAAAGCCAAATCAAACACGTGGGATCCCAAATCTCCTAAAACACCCCCCCGCGACCCAGCTATCGCACCCGTTTTTATGTTTACAAAATCCGAAGAATAAGCATAAGCATCAAAAGAAGAAACTTCGCCAATAGCACCTTTGTTTAAAAGCTCCTTGCCCTTTATAAACGTAACAGCGAACCTTTTCATATAACCAACCATATTGACACCACCAATACGCTGTGCTAACATACACATCTCTTTTGCGTCATTATAATTTGTAGCCAAGGTTTTTTCAACAAACAAATTACTTGACAAATTTAACGAGCAGATCTTTTTGACAACAGAAAAATGGGAAGGGATGGGAGTTGTTACATATACAGCTTCCAAACCTAAACCAACAAACTTCTCCACATCATCTGTGATAAAAACATCTTTAAACATTTGTTTACAAACTCTGCGAATCAAGCCACTTTTATCGCACAAAGCAACTAGTCTTACACCGGGCAGAACTCTCAAGAGACTGGCATGCAATAAACCCATCTTGCCTAAGCCGATCACGGCGACTTTAATCATTTTACCTTCTTTCATAACTCTACTCACATCCTCTTTATTCTAACAGAAAAGCGCATAATGAAACGGAAAATAAACAAAACATCAGCAAGAACCAAACGTCGTATTGTTGTGTCTGTTTCTGCAAAAAAGAACAAAAGCACATATTTTCTGTTCCATTTTATAGCTTAAGGCAGACCTTTAACACTTTATCTCCTTAAGTAACTCTCGGCATCCTAATCTTATTGTTTCTTCACTGTTCAATGTAGGTTTCCATCCTAAGCCCATTAGTTTCTCTACTGAAAGTTGCATAATTTTTACGTCGCCTTTCCATCCTCGCCCATTGCCTAGGGCGTCATTAAATCTGAACCGTGGTTTGACATGCATTTCTTCGCAAACAATTTCAGCTATGCGTTTCACGTCGGTCCAGTCTTGAGAACCAACATTAAAAGTTTCAGTGCTTCCTGCCTTTTCGAGGGAAGGCAAAACTGCAAAAAAGGCGCTGGTAAGGTCTTTAACGTGCAAGTACGATTTTCTTTGGGTTCCGTCTCCTAGAATTTCTAGTTCGTTAGGGTTTTGTCTTAGCTTCTTGATGAAGTCGATTAAGACCCCGTGCTTTGCCCTTGCGCCAACCACGTTTGCAAAGCGGAGTAGAACACTGCTTAAGCCGAAAGTGTGGCAATAGGAAGAAACTAGTCCTTCGCAGCCGAGTTTGGCGGCTCCATAAACAGAAATCGGTAGCAGTGGGCCATAATCTTCTGGTGTTGGAAAAACAGTGGCCTCGCCATAAACAGTTGAGGTTGAAGCGAAAACAACGCGTTTGGCACTGTTGCTTTTGCGCATAGCTTCTAAAACATTGAAAGTTGCAAGTAAATTCTCTTTGAAATGAACAGAAGGGTCAGACTCACAAAAGCGGACATCAGGGTTAGCCGCTAAATGGAAAACAATGTGCACGTCCTCGACAGCCTTCTTGCAAACGTTAAAATCCTTCAAATCGTCTTCTAGAAACTCGAAATGTGAGTTGACAAACCAATGCTTAACGTTGGCAATATCGCCACTGCTTAAATTATCTATGACCCTAACTTGAAAGCTTTTTGCCATCAAAGAATCAACGAGGTGGCTGCCGATAAAACCGGCACCGCCTGTTACTAAAACTTTTTCAAGTTTCATTTTTTCGCCTCAAGTAGACCTGAGTTTACCTAGAAAAATATTGGGAACGTTAAAACGCTGTGTGTATGGTTGTTTTCTATGCATGTTTCAATTTAGAAGCCACGGCATTTTTGGTTAGTAAACGCTTTCGGCCAGGATTCTTTTTAGGATGGTGATTCCATGTTTCAGCTTTAGCTTCTTTTCTCCAAGCCTAGGTCGGTAGTATATGGGAATTTCCATAATGCTGTAGCCTTGTCTTTCAACGTGGTGGTTTAGTTCTACTTCGATGTCGAAGCCTTCGGACCTCGGCGTCCAGTTTCTCAAGATCTCTGAGCGTACAACTCTTAGTCCTGTTAGTGGGTCGCGCATGTTCACGCCGTTGAAAAGGTTGTGTGTGAAGGCTAGAAGTCTGTTTCCTAGGTAGTACATGTTGCGCATTGATTTTAGATGAAAATGCGAGTTGAACCTGTTTCCGCAGACCATGCCAACGTGGGGGTTTTCGTCCAAAATTCTGATCATTTCTGGGAGAAACTCGGCTGGATAGGTGTAGTCAGCGTCTGTGAAAACAATGTAGTCCACGTCCATGTTTACGTGCTTAAGGGCTTCGGCGATTGCGTTGCCTTTGCCTTTTCCTTCTTGGAAGAGCACGTCGGCGTACATGTCTTTGGCAACTTTAACCGTGTTATCGCGGCTTAAGCCGTCAACAACCATGACCCAAGGCTTCTCCACGTATCTTCGTATCTCCGCTATTGTAAGCCCTATTCCTTCCTCCTCGTTTAGGGCCGCGATTATTGCCAGCACTTGCCTGCGTTGAGTTTTCTCCAATTCTCCCCACATCGTAAATGTTTGAAGACAATTTTCTATGATAGACTTTCTCCCCAGTCTCTATTAAATAAGTAAGGATTCTTGTTCTAGAAAAGCTTTCTATTCGGATTCTAACTCAAAATAGTCATATTGAGCCAGAAGCCAACAAACCGATTATGATATTGAAAACCTGTAACTGTGGTGTTATAGACCCATAAT
>JAWAPV010000160.1:0-3137 GCA_038894255.1 Bathyarchaeia archaeon | reverse complement strand
CCACAGCCTAAGCCTCTTAAACGGTTTGAGTGGATTCCTGAAAACGTTGAGCTTGTCAAACGCTTACGGGCTGAAGGGCTGGGCTTGCGGAAGATTTCAAAGCGTTTGGCTGAGTTGGGGTTTAAATCGCCATGCTATATAACCATCAGCAAAAAACTGAAGGCTTTGCAAAAACCAGCCGAAACGGAAGCTGAAGCTGAGCCTAAACCATCAAACTGTGATGATAGCCTTTTCAAAGAGCTTATGGAAGCCTCTCAAATGCTTTATCCACGATTCAAAAAGGCTTGCGCCCTTCTGCTTAAAGAAGCCGTTAAAGTTTTAGAAGTTTAAAATAAGCTATGTATTATCACTGAAAAATTTAAACATTCGATCTTGTCTTTTATTTTATTTAGAGAGGCTTATTTGATGCCTGGTCCCAGCGAAAAATATATTGACAGACATTTGATTGCAAGGTTAAAGAGGGAGCCGACATCATCAACATCGTTTTACACTCAACAGAGGATAGCTGAGTATAAATTTTTGCCTGAAGCTTTGAAGGCTCAGTATTCTGGGATGGTGGAAAGTTATAAGAGTGAAGCTTTAAGGCAGATGCTTCCTCCGGAACTTCAAGAAATGAGTCCAAGTCAACTGGAAACATATCTTCAAATTCAAGTTGAAAGTCTCGTTTTGTCTGGTGTTCCATTAGAGGAAGTGGAGAAATGGGCTTCAGAAGTTAGAGAGAAATATCAGCAGGCACAGGTGCAGGCTCAAGCTTATGCTGAACAAAGAGTTAGAAGCGAAACTCAATTGGCGTTACTGACAGCTGCAGGTATAGGCGCATTTGTGATTTCACCGGCAACTGCAATAGTTGGTGCAGGCGTAGGAATAGCTGGTGTTCAAGCCAAAGCTTGGAAGCCTCCATTTCAATATCCTCCTACTCTAAAGGAGAAGTGGCTTCAGCCTCCAGAACCGCCTAGAACTATAACTGTTGAAGAAGCTGTGGCAGCTGCATCTCTCGGCGCAGTATTAAGTGTTGGAATAGAAAAGATTGGCGGCTACATTTATGGAAAACTTTCTAAGACGGTGACGGGTAAACAGATTGTTGGAGCATCGGAGAAAGAATTTGCCAAGGCAACAGATCAAGAGCTTGGTGTAATACGTGAAACTGAATTGGAAACCCGCTATACAACGCTGCCGAAACAGGCTAAAGAATTTGAAAGGTTCATTTATGATACACGGATATCATTCGCTGGAAAAGAATATGCCATTATAAAGAAAGGCGACGAATATATTGTAGGTTTGGCGCCATATGAATCTACACGTGAAGCTGACGTTTTCATTCAAGCTTTAAAAAGCGAGAAGGCTACAGTAACCCAGAAATTCTTTCTAGGCGGAATGGAGTTTGAACCAGCTGCTAAAATGGCTTCTCGCCAGATTACAGGCGTTCAAATGTTTGGCAAAATTGATCCTCAAGTTTATTTACGCTTTCTGAAAAACGTGCCGGCTGAAATGTCTCAGTCATGGTTAAAACAAATGGGTGGGTTAAGTCTTCCACAGCTTGCCACGTTAGACAAACCTATTGAAGTTGCTATAAGCGCCATTCCAATAGAATCAACATTCACGTTGGCTCCAAGCCTATTAGGCGGAGTAACAGCATCCAAAATATCCAATTTTATTAAAGTTTCAATTCCAACGTTTAAACCATCAATTCCAGAAAAACCCATCAAACCGGAAAAGCTGGAAAAAAGTAAACGAGAATATATTTCCTTCCCGGGAATCTTTGAAATTTCAGATATTGACGTGGAAGAGTGGACAGCTCCAGAAACTAAAGAGGAAGTGGCGGCTACTCCAGCAATTAGTCAAGAAACAAATCAACTTCTTAAAACATCGACAAAAACGTTACAAACAATGCAAATGCCTTCAGTTCGCATTAAAATTTCAATTCCAAGCTTTCAAAATATACTCCGCATTCCAAAAGCTAGAAAAAGAGGGAAAAGCTTAGGTTTGTTCGGCTGGTACCGCTGGGACTATCCAATACTGTCTCCGGAAAAACTCCTAAAAGGATTCGGATTAAACATTGAACGAAATAGAAAAGGAGGGAAGCGTGGAACAAGGAGAAAACGGCGTCAGAATTCGCTGTTTTCCGAGTTTAGGCTTTTTTAGGCTTCTTTTTTCATTTTGAACCATTTTGAAACTTTTTGGAAAGAAAGCTTTAAATTTCAACCGCCTTCTAAAATATAGAGCGCCAGGAGAGGTGTTTCTGAAATGGAAGATGGAAAAGTGGCTGTAAATGTCGAGTTGCCAAAACCCCTTTACAATTGGCTTCAAAGTTATGCGGCGAGAACGGCGTTTCCAAGGGTTGAAGCCGTTGTCATCCACGCTCTTAACGAGTTTGCAGCCCAAACCGTTGAAAAAGAAAGGCACGAGCAGAGGCTTCGTTTGTTGGATAGCCTTTTAAGCGGCTTAGAAGCTGCAGCTCTACAGGAGAATAAAGCCCCCATAGATTTGGCATACCGACTATTCAAAAAATGACAAAAACTTCAACTCCCCCAATTTTTCTGTTTCTAGCCTAGACTCATTTAAGAAAGAAAGTCAATCGCAAGAATCCAATCCTTAAACTTCTCGCTTCTCCGTTTCTTACACTTCATTATAAATAAAAAAGAAGGGAATGTTAAGTTATTGTTTTGGGTTTTCTTAGGCAATATCCCCACTCGGTTTTTGCTACAAGCTCGTATCCTTCACTCAGGTATTTGGTAAGCTCAGCTTTGTCCTCTGCATAAACCACGTCAAACTCGTTTTCTCTTATCCAGCTTTTGACAATATGCACATACTTCAAAGTGTTCTGAATATTGCAATGCCTAGCAAACCTCTGTGTTTCCACGATGTCCTTAGTCTTAAAGTATTTCCAGCTAATGGCAAAATGCCTAAACGTGTGGAAGTGGATTTTAAGAAAGTCTGGATTCCCAGTTTCTTTTGCCAATTTCCGCTTATACTTTCTCAATGCGTCATTAAGATATCTTGATTTATTAACCGTGAAGATTCTTTCGCTTTTTCTGGGAATCTGCATAAGCAAATGGCAAAGCTCATTGCTTATCGGATATGTCCATGTCCTATGTCCCTTGATGCCTCTAATCGTAACCGTCTTATTCTGAAGGTTC
>JAWAPV010000159.1:0-3138 GCA_038894255.1 Bathyarchaeia archaeon | reverse complement strand
CGTTATCTGATATTCCATTCATTATTCCAACAACCGCGCTTGGGTATTCACTTCTGCTATTTTGGAACGGCCCAGAAGGCATATCTGCCCTTTTTGGGAGTCCATTAATTTCGCCTGGCTGGCTGCTTGTAGTTTTGCTTCACTTTACATTTTCTTATCCTGTTGCTGTTCGAGTATTTGTCGGAGCCCTACTTGACTATAAGATGGAGTATGAACGGGCATCCAGAACGCTTGGAGCGCCACCATTTACGGCGGTGAGAACAGTGACTTTTCCTATTCTTAAGCCAGCGCTTATAGCTGCTTTTATTCTGACATTTGCGAGATCCATCTCAGAAACAGGGGCCACGATGATGGTTGCCGGGTTTTTCGAAAACAAGAGATACGTATCCATGTTCGAGAATGGCCCAGTTTTCATCCAAAACATGAAGAACGATTTTACAAACAATTATATAACTCAAGCAGAATATGAGGGGGCCACAGTTTTTGCGAGTTTAATTCTTATAGTTTTGTCGTGCGTAATTTTTGCTCTTATTCGCATCCTCGGTCCACGACTTAAGTTGCCATTGAAAAGAGTCTGGCCGAAAAGCGAAAGAAGCTTGAGTTACAAAAAAGCTACTTTATCCCGAAACAGCATCACTCTCGCTGTCTTTATTCTTATTGTGCTCGCGCCCTCGTTGTTTGTCGCGTTGCCCGCATTCGAGGCGCTTTTTACTGATACCCTTTCTAATTCGTTGTCTGGCGCGGGAATATGGCATGAGTATTGGCAAAGTCTTGCCCTTTCGTACTTTTTGGGCGCAACTGTAACAGTTCTTAACGTTGCAATAGGATTGCCTATGGCGATACTGATTGCAAGAAAAAGATTTGGACCTGTAACGTCTTTTATGTTCGACATACTTGTTAACATACCTTTAATAATTCCCTCCATAGCTCTTGGAGTATCGCTAAAGTTTTTCTGGAAAGAAAGTTTTACTTTTATCCCAGAAATATTGTTGCTAATTTTTGCGCATCTCTCTATCACATATCCCTATTTTGTTAGGTCGATGGCGGCTGCAGTTGAGAGGATAAACGTGGATATGGAAGAAGCCGCAAGAACTCTTGGAGCCAAACCAATTGACGTCTTCAAGACAATAATCTTACCCTTGACAAAGAACTCCATCCTTTCAGGAGCCATAATGGTTTTCACCCGAAGCGTAAGCGAAACAGGCGCAACACTGGCCGTTGTCTCTGGTTTACGAACTGCTCCCGTGGTTATAGTTGATTGGGTTAGACAAGCAGTGGCTGCTGCACCTTTAGACATTGGCTTAGGATGCGGCTTCCTAATGTTATTCTCTTTTATAATACTGTTAAGCTTGAGATTCGTGTCCAAAGGGAGATATTAACATGAAATCCTCACCCTTAAAACTAAGCTATATTTAGAAGGAAATGCGAATTCGGTAGGAGAGAGGAATCATGCCTGATGTGCGCGTGGTCAGTGTTACAAAGAAATTCGGAAAAATAGTAGCCGTCGACAACGTCAGCCTTCACATCCGCGACAAGGAATACTTCTCTCTACTCGGACCAAGCGGCTGCGGAAAAACAACTCTGCTAAGACTCATCGCGGGATTAATAGAGCCAGACAGCGGCGAAATTTACATCGGAGAAAAACTAGTCAACGACGTACCGCCTGAAGACAGAGACATCGGTTTTGTGTTTCAAACCTTCGCCCTATTCCCACACATGACTGCGTGGGACAACGTTACCTACGGCCCAAAAGTGAAAGGGTTTGACATGAAAAAGGCAGAAACAATAGGTCACGAGGTTCTAGAACTGGTTAAGCTTCATGAACGTTTAGACGCGTACCCCAACGAGCTAAGTGGCGGCATGATGCAAAGAATAGCAGTAGCTCGCGCGTTAGCTGCGGGAGCCAAAACGTTGCTTTTGGACGAGCCCTTAGGACAACTAGACGCTAAAGTTAGAAATGAAATTCGATATGAAATAAGGAAAATGGCAAAGGATCTTGATTTAACGGCTATTCATGTTACTCATGATCAATCAGAAGCTATGTCAATATCCGACCGAATCGCGGTTATGAAAAAAGGAAAGGTGGTGCAAGTAGGCACTCCCCAAGAACTTTACTTGAACCCCCAGAGCATATTTGTTGCGCACTTCATAGGAGAGTCAAACTTTTTGGAAGGCTACATCTCAGACGCAAACGGTAAAGAGATTGAAATAGAGCTTCGCAAAGGAACAAAGTTGCGTGTGCCGTCTGGCAATTTTAAGAAAGGCGACCGAGTTGTTCTAGCCATACGTCCTGAAATTTTTGCAATTGAAAAGAAAACAAGAAAAGCCTATGGCTCTCTTGTAGGCACTGTGGAGAAAATAACTTTTGAAGGATCCGCTATAAGATACGACGTAAAGCTTGAAAACCAAGACTCCATAGTCGTTATCAAACCTTCCTTAACCGAAAAATGGTTTGAGGCTGGAGAGCAAGTTTCCGTTAGTTTTGATCCTGAAAAGGTGCACATCTTTGCTTATCCTTCTGAAGGAATGAAAGAAGAAACAGCAGTCTAACGCTAACCCGCCTGCAAGAGAGTCACTTTGCTATTCTTTCCGAAACCCAGTATGACCTTATTTCGTTTTTCCCTTCAAAAACATATTCCTTTTTAAAAATAGGGGCCTCTTTCTTGTATCTTTCCACTGCTTGTTCCAGAACTGGAAAAACTTCTTGCCGATGGGAA
The DNA here is from genome assembly GCA_038894255.1 of Bathyarchaeia archaeon. GTDB lineage: Archaea > Thermoproteota > Bathyarchaeia > Bathyarchaeales > Bathycorpusculaceae > JAWAPV01. Next base: position 421 of record JAWAPV010000159.1, on the reverse strand, counting down.
CCTGCAACAATCACATAAACAAGGTCGTTGCCCACGCCAAATTCTCCCAGTAAATGGTGAATTTGGACGTCAACAATACCTTTTTTCTTTTTAAGCTCTCGGCAAATTTTTTCCAAAACTTCGTTGGCTTTCTCTTCATATGCCTCTAAACGCAGTTTTTGCACTTTCTTGTTTTCGAGGGTTTTCCCGCGAACAACACCAATAAACACGGCAATCGCTCCTGCATTGCAGAAAGTTTTTTTGGCTTTTATGGTGTCTATCGCCTTTTGCAGAGAAAATTCTCCTTTTTGGTGAACACCACTTCTCATGGTCGCTTCTTCCAGCATTAACTACTCTCCAACATCCTACTTAAATTATTGAGCAAATCTAAATGTTGTCGGAGTTTTTCATGTGCTTCTTGCAGAGCAATGTCTGAAAACTC
>JAWAPV010000158.1:0-3156 GCA_038894255.1 Bathyarchaeia archaeon | reverse complement strand
ACAGTCTACTACAAACTGGTCAATATAGTAGTTCTCGCCCGTGAAGGGATCGAAGAGCCTCCAGATTAGTGGATAACCATAATATCTATTCTCTGGAATTGTCACCTCTTGAGGCCTGTTCTCAACAAGTCCAGATAACAAAGCAGCCCCAAACCCGGCTGATACGCTTAAAACTAAAAGCCAGCACGTCTTCACAGCAAACCACTTTATAAACAAAGGGTGTGTGATTCGGATTAAGTTTTTGCCTTAATAATCTTGTAGCCCGCGGCTCTCCGAAGCCTGTTCATAACCGCTAAACCTAGCCCCTCAAGAGGCACTCCTTCAGCAACAATAACGTCGACTCCCGTGGCGTCAACCTCTCGTAAAACTCTGAAAAGGTTATGCGCAACACTAGCCAAGTCTTTTCTGCTTCCTAACGAGCTAACCACGTCCGCAACATACTGCCCAACCGTTTCATCGGTAGCCAAAACTCCGATTCGCTTTCCATCAGAGGCATAAACTCGCAAAAGCTCCCTCACTTTTCTGGTAACCGCGTCAGCCTCGCCTTCAACAACAACCATGCCCGCCTTAGGCGCATAGTGCTTGTGCCTGACCCCTGGAGAGCGAGCCTGCTTGATGGAAACAGGTTCTTCGGAAACTGCAACAGAACTTAATTCAACCTTGCCAAGAATTTTTTTAAGAACCTCGAATGTGGTTCCACCTGGACGTAACACTTGCGGAGGAACCGCTGTAACATCCAACACTGTTGATTCTACTCCGACAGTGGTTGGCCCAGCATCCAAAACGGCGTCAATTCTGCCATCCAGGTCTGCAAGCACATGTTCGGCAAGCGTAGGGCTAGGCTTTCCTGCAAGATTTGCGCTTGGCGCCGATATTGGACAGCCGCTCTCTTTTATTAGGGCTAAAGCAACATTGTGTTTTGGCATGCGAATTGCGATTGTGTCCAGCCCAGCCACAGTTACATCTGGAACCAGTTTAGAACGCTTAAAAATCAGTGTTAAGGGTCCAGGCCAGCATTTTGCCATAAGCTTCTTGGCTTTTGGAGGCACTTCTGCAACCAGCGGGTTCACGTCTTCAACTCTGCAAACGTGAATTATAGGCGGGTTGTCAAGTGGGCGCTTTTTTGCTTCAAAAAGTGCTTGAACAGCCTCAGCATTTAAAGCGTCTGCTCCCAAGCCGTAAACCGTTTCTGTGGGAAAAGCAACTAACCCGCCTTTGCGGATAAGCTGTGCCGCTACGCATATCTTTTTAGGCTCTGGATTTCGCGGGTCGATTTTTAGCAAAATTGTTTTTTTCATGGAAATATCTTCGCGGCACGTTTAGCTTTACACTTAATAGGCGCATGTATAAATCTAGCGAAAAAGAAGGCTTTTACCTGCTTGTTCTTCGTACGTTGACGGTTTGCAGCTGGCTTACTTCGCTTATTGCTTCAAGTCTTTTCTCCAGTTCTTCGAGAATACCTGTTTTGTCCTCTGGCATCCTCACTTGAACCAGAAGAGCTTTCAACCCGAAGGCAATTGGTTCTTCTCCGTAGCCGTCAATAGAAGCAAAATCAGGTAAGACCTCTCGGATTTTGGTTTTCAAATGGTCAAAGCTGACGTCGGTGCCTGTTGGAAAGACTTTGAAAACTATTACTACGCTTCCCATTGTTTTTCCTCTTTTTGTTTCATGGTTCAAAAAGGCTGGATTTAAACAATGCGGTTTCGAACATGCTTGTCAACCATTATGGGTGATTTATCTGTGAGACAAACGTTAATTTCTGGTTTCCAGAATGCTGCTTGGGCACTTGCTAAAATTCGCAAAAGCTTGTTCCGAGAAAAACTTTAGGGCCCTGTAAAGCCGCATTTTGGGCATTTGTATGGCCGCCCAAATTTTCTGCATTTCCCACAGCGTTTTATCTGGATTTCCCCGCAGTTTGGGCAAAGGAATTTTGTGGCTTCCGCTGCTGGCGGGATTGGTTTGCCGCAGCTTGTGCACGCGAATAGGGTTATTGTTGCGGTTTTTTCAGTCATCGTAGCAGTCTCCACAACGTTCCTTTTTATTGCAAAGCTTCCTTATATCTTATGTGCTTCACTCGCAAGTTTATTATTAAAGTTCAAAGCACTAGGTTATGGTGAGCTCTTTTTGGGAGTGAACCTCCGCGACCTTGTTCCAAAAACGATAGTCAAACTTGAAGATTTAAGCGGCAAATCCATAGCCATAGACGCCTACAACGCGTTGTACCAGTTTCTGGCGATAATCCGCCAGCCTGATGGCACTCCTCTAAGAGACAGTAGCGGAAGAGTTACAAGCCATTTAAGCGGGTTGCTTTACCGAACCAGCAACCTTGTCGAGATGGGAATAAAGCCAATCTACGTTTTTGATGGGAAGCCGCCTGAGCTTAAGGAAGTTGAAATTAAGAGAAGAGCCAAAGTGAAGGAAAAGGCTGCCGTGCTATACGAGAAGGCTTTGCAAGAAGGAAGGATGGAAGAAGCGCGCATGTACGCTCAAGCAACATCCCATTTGAAGGCCTACATGACGGAAGACAGCAAAAAACTTTTGGACCTCATGGGAATCCCGTGGATTCAAGCGCCAAGCGAGGGAGAAGCCCAAGCAGCGTACATAACAAAGCGTGGCGACGCGGACTACTGTGCCAGCCAAGACTATGATAGTCTGCTTTTTGGCGCTCCCAGACTGGTTAGAAATGTCACGATTTCTGGCAGAAGGAAACTTCCAAGCAAAAACGTGTTTGTCGACGTTGTGCCTGAAGTGGTTGAGCTAGACCGCGTGCTGAAAGAGTGCGGGGTGACTTACGAGCAGCTTGTCGACATAGGGATTCTTATAGGAACAGACTTCAACCCTGACGGCATCGAAGGATTAGGGCCGAAAACAGCTTTAAAGCTGATAAAAGAACATGGAACGCTTGAGAAGGCGTTGCCCCACATAAAAAATGCCGAATTTCCTTCTGAACCAAGCAAAATTAGAGAAGTTTTCCTCAACCCTGAAGTTACTGACAGCTACAGAATAGAGTGGAAAGAGCCTGATGTGGAAAAGATTGTAGATTTCATTTGCAGAGAACGAGACTTTTCCGAAGAACGTGTCCGAAAAACCTTGGAAAAAATGCAGATGGGCATAACTAAGGCAAAAGGAATAACAACATTGGAGAAATGGTTCGGC
>JAWAPV010000157.1:0-3205 GCA_038894255.1 Bathyarchaeia archaeon | reverse complement strand
GAAGCCGAAGCCGCCAAGCTTGCAGAGAAAATCGGCTTTCCAGTTGTCCTAAAAATCGTTTCTCCAGACATAGTCCACAAATCTGATGTTGGCGGGGTAATGATAAACCTGAAAGATGCAGGCGAGGTAAAAAAGGCCTACAAACAAATAATGAGCAACGTCAAAAAGCACAAACCAAACGCCCACATAACCGGAATGCTCATACAGGAAATGGCTCCACCCTCAACCGAAGTCATTATTGGCTCCATAAAAGACCCCCAGTTTGGCCCCGCGCTAATGTTCGGCCTTGGCGGAGTTTTCGTGGAAGTGCTTAAAGACGTTACGTTCCGCGTAGCCCCAATCACTGAGGAAGAAGCGCGCGAGATGCTTACTGAAGTTAAGGCTTATCCGCTCTTGAAAGGCTACCGAAACTTGCCGCCTGCCGATGTAGACGCTATAGTAAAAATTCTCTTAAACACTTCAAAGTTGGTCATGGAATGCGAAGAAATCAAAGAACTTGACCTAAACCCCATAATGGTATACGAAAAAGGCGCAAAAACCGTAGACGCAAGAATAATTCTAGAATAAAGTGCTCGCATAACCCTTAACATGCAAAAGGCGTGAGTCTTGCAGAAACAACAAAAAATCGACGAACTAAACAAGCAACTTTCTGTGTTAAAAGAGCAAAAGGACAAGCTAACTCAAGAGGCGGAAGCTTTAATCAAGAAGCGAGACAAACTTCACGAGCAACTTAAAACTTTGCGTTTAGAAACTTCTGAGCTAAAAGCAAAAAGAGACCAAACAAACGAGGAAGTTAAAAGGCAAAAACAGAAAAGAGAAGAATACAGAGAGGCAATTCATGTAAAAATAGCCGAACTCGAGAAGCTTAAACAGGAAATTGAAGTTTTAGCCAAGAAAAAACCATCCGAAAGCCGCAAATCACTACAAGCAGAGTTTGACCGTTTCGAATGGGAAATCCAAACATCCTCCATGAGCCTTCAAGAAGAAAAAGACGCTGTCAACAAAGTTAAGCAGATTGAAGTCCAACTTAACGTTTACAAAAAGCTGGACGCGCTTAAAAAGAAAGCTTTGAAACTGCGAGCTGAAATAAAAGCGTTTGACGCTGAAACCAAAAAGTGCCATGAAAAAATCCTGCAGCTCGCCCAGAACAGCCAAGAAGCCCACCAAAAAATGCTTGCAAAAATCGAAGAAGCGAAGAAAGTTAAGGCTGACGCAGACGCCGCGCACAAAGGGTTTTTGGAAGTGATGGAAAAAGCGAGGGCTGTAAAGGAAGAGATGAACAAGATTTTGGGGCAAATTAGGCAGGTGCGAGGAGAAATTCGGGAAGAAGAAGCAAAAGAAAAGAAGCAAACTGAAACCGCTCTACGCACCAAGCTTGAGAAGCAGGCTAAAGAGAAACTGGAGCGCGGAGAAAAACTAACATGGGACGAATTCCAGCTTTTGCAGCAGCAGCAAAACGCCGAAAAACAGGAAGACAATGAGGAAAATTCTGAAACCAGCTAACCAACTCCCAATAGGCACAAAAATAAACGCTTAGGGGGTTATGCTGCAAGCACAAAATTAAAGTGAAACATGCATCTTTTACACACAGAGAAGAACATGGCAAAGGAGCAAGAACCCCGGCAAAAACTGCAAAAACAAATCCTAGTTTTATGTGTTGACCGAGACGGCGACTTAAAAACTAAAGCTAACATTGAAACGCCCCTTATAGGAAGAAGAGAAAACCTCGACGCCGCCGTCACGCTAGCATTGAAAGACCCAGAAGAACCAGACGCAAACGCCATGTTCGAAGCAATCAGAACCTACGACCGCCTAAAAAACGAGAGCAGACAAGGCGAAGTCTACGAAGTTGCCACCATATCTGGCACAAGCAAAGGCGGCGTTGAAGCAGACCGAAAAATAGTAGCGGAAATAAACGACTTGCTCGCGTTTTTCCCTGCAACCGAAGTCATCCTCGTCGTAGACGGATACTCAGACGAAGCCGTGCTGCCACTCGTGCAGTCCCGAGTTCCAGTCTTATCCGTCACGAGGATAGTTGTAAAACACAGCGAATCCATCGAAGAGTCAGCAGCTCTCTTCTTTAGATACCTAAAAATGCTTGTCAACGACATCCGATACTCACGCTTTGTGCTAGGCGTACCCGGCGTTCTCGGAGTCATCCTACTAATCCTTTCAATCCTAAACCTGCTCCAAATCTTTTGGCTTGTCTTCATCCTCATTCTAAGCACAATACTCATCATCAAAGGATTCGCGGTTGACAAAATGGCCTTGGGCTTCTACAATTGGCTTAAAGAATATTCGCCTCCACCACTGCGGATTCAAATTTCAACCTCAGCCGCCATAGCTGGAGCCATCTGCGTGGGGCTCGGCATATACCTAGGCTGGACGGGCACAAACGCCTACCTAAACAGCGTGCCTGCGCCCCAAGACTGGACAGGATGGCTAAGCATCTTGCCGCAGCTGACGGGTTACTTCATTAAAGACTCAATCACGCTAATCGTGGTAGGCATAGACGCGGCGCTTATGGGAAGAGCCATAAGATGGTACATGGAACGCGATTCGCGCGTTTTACGCAACGCCGCCCTAATAGTTTCTATAGCGTGGTCTAGGCAGATACTTGACGCCGCCTCTGACTTGCTGGTGACGCCGACAATGAACTATGAAAAGCTCATTTACTATGTGGTGGTAGGCATCCTAATCGGCATAATCTCAGTTCTAGTCATCATCGTCATCCACAGGCGTTCAAGAGAATTCTTCAACGAAACCGCAAAGCAGGTTGAAGACCTTGAAAAAAGCTAAAGTTGCGATCATCGGAGGCTCTGGAACAGAAAAACTCTTTCCAAACTTGAAACCGCAAACCGTGAAAACACCCTACGGCATGGCTAAGCCGATTTTTGTTGGCAAGGTTGAAGGCGGAAACCTTGTTTTCCTACCAAGACACGGAGCAAACCATTCTCTGCCGCCGCACAAAATCAACTATAGAGCAAACATCTACGCCCTACACAAGCTGGGAGCAAAAACAGTTTTAGCCACGAACGCGGTAGGCGCCATAAACGAGCGCATAATGCCAGGCGACGTAGTGGTTCCACATGATTTCGTTGATTTTACAAAGCTTCGTGTTTCAACGTTTTATGACAAGGCGCCCGTCACCCATGTAGATGTTTCGCAACCCTACTGCCCTGACGTACGGAAACTCCTAATTGAG
>JAWAPV010000156.1:0-3208 GCA_038894255.1 Bathyarchaeia archaeon | reverse complement strand
GGCTAGCAGGGCATACGATAGTTTTTTAATGTGAGCAAACCATAATAAACGACTCCAAAAATGGTGATAGTGCTTGGAAAGAAACCAGATTTCTCTCCCTGTCGACGAGCTTCCTAAAAAATGGTTTAACATTATACCATTCTTGCCCGAACCTTTACCGCCACCAAAAGAACCTGAAACAGGACCCTCAAGAATGGAGTTCCTTATGAAGACCATGACACACGAATGCTTGAAACAGGAAATGTCAACTGACCCTTGGATTCCCATACCAGAAGAAGTCCGAGAGCTTTACATTCAAGCGGGCAGACCTCGCCCACTTTACCGCGCAACCAAACTAGAAAAGCATCTTGGACTAAAAAAAGTAAGGCTTTACTACAAGCGCGAAGACCTTTCGCCAACAGGCTCACACAAGGTTAACACTGCCTTGGCTCAAGCCTATTACGCGGCAAAAGAAGGCAAAACCGCGCTGGTCACGGAAACAGGCGCGGGACAATGGGGAAGCGCCCTGTCTTACGCGGCCACGCTTATGGATTTAGACTGCATAGTGTTCTGGGTGCGCGCAGTTTACAACTGGAAAACCGATAGGCGCGTTTTAATGAAGCTTTTAGGCGCTAAGGTTCATGCTTCGCCGAGCAAAGAAACAAAAATGGGACAATCGCTTCTTGAAAAAAACCCAAACCACCCAGGCTCGCTTGGCATTGCTGTCTCGGAAGGTTTGGAGTATGCCGAGGCGCATGAAGGAAGTGTTTACTGTCTCGGCTCAGTTTTAAACCACGTCCTCATCCACCAGTCAATCATCGGCTTAGAAGCCATAAAACAGTTTGAACTGGCAGGAGACAGCCCAGACCTTGTGATTGGCTGCTTGGGCGGAGGCTCCAACTTCGGAGGAATGGTTCTGCCATTCGCCGGAGAGGTCCTTCAAAAGAAACGACAATGCGAATTCCTCGCAGCCCAGTCAGAAGCCGCGCCCAACCTTGTTAAAGGCGAGTACCGCTATGACTTCGGCGATGTGGCTGAACACACGCCGTTGCTGAAAATGTTCACGTTGGGACACAAAACCGAGATGGTGCCGATAAGAGCTGACGGCTTGCGCTATCACGCGGCGGCTCCGCTGATAAGTGCCTTAAAGAAACATAACTTGCTAAGGGCAGTAGCATATCCTGCTGACGAGAAGTCAATCTTTGAGGCTGCTAGAACGTTTCTACAGACGGAGGGGTGGCTGATTGCGCCAGAATCAAGCTACGCCGTTCGCGCGGCGATAGACGAAGCTTTGAAAGCTGAAAAAGCACAGCAAACTAAGGTAATATGTATGAATATAAGCGGGCACGGTTTTCTCGACTTGCAAGCCTACAAAGATAAGCTGGGGATTGAGTGACTTAGAACTTGTGACCATACTGCCCTGTTAAAGGAACGAATGCGACCCCACCAAGATTTTCTTGCCTGATTTTTCCGTTTTCTGTCTTTGTTATTTTCATTAAACTCTGAAAAAGTGAAATATCTCCAATTGGAATTAGCATGATGCCACCGGGTTTTAGCTGCTCAATTAACGGTGAAGGAACCGACGGCGCCGCCGCGGTTACAAGAATCCTATCGTAGGGAGCCTTTTCAGCATAGCCCAAAGAGCCATCTGCAGACACTATGGTAACGCGGTCACCATAACCAGCCTTTAAAATGGTTTTTCGGGCAAACTCGGCTAAGCCATGCACAATTTCGACAGTGTACACATGTCCCCAGCTGCTTCTCGGCGCATCATGAGGAGCAATTATCTCTGCAATGGTGGCAGCGTGCCAGCCTGAGCCTGCGCCTACCTCTAGCACGTTTTGGCCCACTTCTAATTCTAAGGCTTCGTTCATTATTGAAACCATATGGGGCGCGGAAACTGTTTGGCCAAAGCCTATGGGCAAGGGCGTGTCTTGTGCGCTGTAAGGTTGCATGTTTTCTGGAAGGAACAAGTTGCGCGGAACCTTCTGCATAGCCTTTATGACTTTGGGGGAACGGAGTATTCCTTCCTTTATCAAATTGTTAACCAGCGTCTCCCAATTGCTGTTTGCCATTTTAACGCCCATGCTGTAATAACTACAAACGCGCTTTTAACATGTTTGTATGCTGAAGAAAGATGCGAAACAAGTAGCAAAAGTCACTTTACAGTTACGCATTTAGCTAGGTTTTTAGGCATGTCGGGGTTTAGCCCTCGCTCCACGGCCATGTAATATGCGAACAGCTGAAGCGGTATTATATAGGCTATTGGTGATAAAATGTCGGGAATGCCCTTTGGCACTTCAACGTAATCGTTGGACAATGCTTTCACCTCTTCGTCACCTTCTTCAATAACCGCTATTATCGAAGCCCCTCTAGCCTTCATCTCCATAATGTTGCCGATCAACGTCTTGTGCGTCTCATCCTTAGGACATATGAAAATCACTGGGAACCCGCTTTCAACGAGGCTTATTGGCCCATGTTTGCTTTCGCCTGCAGGAAAAGCGATGGCTGGCACGTAGGCGATTTCCATAAGTTTGAGCCTGCCCTCATAGGCGGTAGCCGTGCTTATTCCGCGACCGAGGAAAAAGAACGTTTTCGCGTCCTTGTATTTCTTCGCTATTTGCTTCACCTTTTCTTCTTGAGTCTGGATAATTGTCTCGACCGTTTCTGGCAGTTTGCTTAACCTCTCAGCTAGATAGTCCATTTCGTCCTGCGAAATTTTTCCCCTCTTCTTTGCAAGCCTCAGCGCAAGTTCCGCCAGTACAGAAAGTTGCGACGTAAAGGTTTTGGTTGCTGCAACCCCGATTTCGGGGCCCGACTGCTGTCCAATGTAGACTCTTGAAACTCTTGTGAGTGTTGAGCCTATGACGTTTGTCAGCCCCAGTATGGTTGCGGCTCTTTGGCGGGCGGCGTTCACGGCGGCCAGCGTGTCTGCGGTTTCGCCTGATTGGCTTACGGCAAGTATTGTGCTTTCAATGTTGACGGATTTACCGTGCTGTTCAATAAACTCGGAAGCGATAACGGGATAGGTTGCTAAGAAGGCAAGTTTGGAAAACATGTATGAGGCTGCTAGACAAGCGTGGTACGAGGTGCCGCATGCCACAAGGTAAACTTCGCGTGCGCGGTCAAGGAAAGTTGACATCAAATCAAGGTAATGTTCCTGCAGTCTGAGGGTGTTACGCAAACAGCTTGGTTGTTCATGTATCTCTTTCAGCATAAAATGCGGGTA
>JAWAPV010000155.1:0-3215 GCA_038894255.1 Bathyarchaeia archaeon | reverse complement strand
AATAATACCTATCCCACTTATGCCCGTTCACGAAAGCCGACTGCCTCATAACGCCAACCCTCTTGAACCCGCAAGCCTCCAAAACCTTGTGCGCCCGCACATTATACTCAACACTCGAAGCCTCGCAACGCTCAGCATTAAAATGATTAAAACACATCTCAAGCAAAGCCACAGTAATCTGCATACCCAAGCCTTTCCCCCACAACTCCTTCTTTCCAATGTAAGTGCCTACATCCATGCTTCTAACGTTTGCCCAGTCTCCGCGTTCGATACGCGCAATTCCAATAGGTTCCTTCGAACCAGCCAACTCCACAATAAAGTGCAACTCGCGCTCGTCCTTAAGCCACTCCTCAAACTGCCTCTCGAGAGCAGCCATGCTAACAAAATTCATCGGTCTATTCCGCGAATACATAATCACTTCAAAATCGTTCTCCCAGCCATGCAGCACCTTCAAATCCTCTTTCTCTACAGGCCGGAAACGCACATAACCAAACTCAAACATGCACCTTCACCCTACACACAACCTTTTCAACTCTAACAGCCTAGAATAAAAAGAAAACGTAATATTCATTACGCAAAGCTACCGCTAAGGTGAAGTCACCTTAATTGCTTGGGTAGGACACTGTGTCTCACAAGCCAAACACTGAATGCAGTCTTTCTCTCGAGCTGGGTCAGACTTCTTTTCTGAAGCAGGATGCCCAGGCGTGTCAGCCCAGTCAAAAACCGACACGGGACAAGTTTCTATGCAAATGCCATCACCAGTGCAACAGTCCCAATCAACAGCCACATTAGTGCCGTGTATGCCAAGCTTTTTCGGAGGCTCAACAGGCCCCCAAACGTCATGCCCTTGATGTTGCCCGACAACTTTGCGGTTTTTCTTAAATTCAGGGTCAATCGGCAAAGATTTCACCACACACAGAGTTGGTGAGAAGCGGAATAATAAATTTGCGCCTTAACCCTTCTAAACCCAAAAACAACATTAAATAGCAACTTTTATAACGAAAGCAAAAAGAATGCTTCTCCTAGTGAAACAAGGTGATTGTAAACAAGTTTTCACTTTTAATAGGCGGCGAAGCTGGAGCAGGAATCAACCGCTCAGGCTCGCTTTTTGCTAAAACCTGCATGAGAGGCGGCCTTGACGTTTTCTGCACAAACGACTATCAATCACTCATAAGAGGAGGACACAACTTCTACACCGTAAGAGTAGATACTGAAGAAACTCTTTGCCCAGCCGACGAGGTTAACCTTCTCATAGCCTTAAACGCTGAAACTGTAACGCTACATAAAGACGAACTCTCGCCTAACGGCGGCATAATCTACGACCCAGACGACTCCGCTTTAAACCTTGAAATGCTTGGCAGAAAAGATTTAAGCCTGTTTCCGATAGCGTTAAAGAAAATCGTTATTGAAGAGTTGAAAGAGCCACACAACCTTATAATGAAGAACACGGTGGCCCTCGGGGCAACAATGGCTCTAACCGCTTATGAGATGGATTTGCTTGAAGAGGTTTTAAAGGATACTTTCAAGCCAGAAGTTGCCGAATCCAACATAAAAGCAGCGAGAATAGGATATGAATACGCTAAGAAGAACTTTGAGCAGTTTGAGTTTAAACTTGAAAAAACGTCGAAAGCAGGAAAACATAAAATCTTTCTGAGCGGAAACGAAGCCGTCGGCCTAGGCGCAATCAAAGCAGGATGCAAGTTCTACGCAAGTTACCCTATGACGCCGACAACAGGCTTACTTCACTTCATGGCTACAAACGAAAGAAACTGCAACATAATAGCAATGCATCCGGAAGGTGAGATAGCCGCCATAAACATGGCAGTAGGCGCAGCATTCGCAGGAGCAAGAGCCATGACGGCCACGTCTGGCGGGGGATTCTGCTTGATGAGCGAAGGATTAGGAATGGCGGGGATGACTGAAACACCGATAGTGATAATGGTTGGCCAAAGACCTGGCCCAAGCACTGGGTTGCCAACCTACTCGGCGCAAGGAGACCTTCGCTTCGTCATCCACGCGTCCCAAGGCGAGGTTCCAAGGGTGGTGATTGCGCCGGGAGACATTGAAGAATGCTTTTACGAGACGATGCGTGCCTTCAATTGGGCAGAAAAGTATCAGCTTCCAGCGATTCTTTTGACCGACAAATATGTTTTGGAAAGCGAGAAATCTACTGAGCCCTTTGACACTGAACGCGCCAAGGTTGAAAGGGGAATTTTGATTTCGGAAAAGTATGAGGGCACTCAAGAATACTTGCGCTATGAGATTACTGAATCTGGAGTATCGCCGAGGGCGTTGCCTTCAACCAAGCAAGCGATTGTGCGTGCCAATTCTGATGAGCATGATGAGAGAGGATTAACAAGTGAAGACCCGACGGTTACGGCGATGATGATGGATAAGAGGATGAGAAAACTGGAAACTGTTAGGAAGGAGTTTCAAGAAAGAAACGTGGAAACCACAAAGTTTCACGGTCAAGAAAATGCTGATGTAACGATAGTTTCTTGGGGATCCACGAAAGGCCCAATACTGGAAGCAATGAAACTTTTAAGCTTTGAAGGCGTCACCGCGAATTTTCTGCAGATAGTTTACCTTCAGCCTTTTCCGAAAGTTGATGTCCAGCGTGTTCTCGAAAAGGCAAAGAAGACGGTGGTTGTTGAAAACAATAAGACGTCCCAGTTGTCCAGCCTCATCAAAGAGCATTGCCTTAGAAAAGTGGATCATAAAATTCTGAAGTATGATGGAAGACCTTTCAGCGCGGGCTTTATTGTCAAGAAAGTTAAGGAGGTGTTGCCGTGACCTCTCTTAAAGAACTTGAAACGCCAAAAAAGAACACTTGGTGCCCTGGCTGCGGCAACTTTGGCATTCTTTCGGCTTTCAAAAATGCGCTTGTAGAGTTGAACCTTAACAGAGAAGAGGTGGTTATGGTTTCGGGCATAGGTTGCCACGGGAAAATTGTTGATTACGTCAACGTGAACGGTTTTCACGGCATCCACGGCAGAGTGTTGCCTGTTGCTACTGGAATTAAATTGGCAAATCCTAACTTGACGGTTGTCGGGTTTAGTGGAGACGCCGACTGCTATGATGAAGGTTGGGACCACTTCTGCCATGCTATTAGAAGAAACGTGGATGTGAAACTGATTGTTCACGACAACATGGTTCTCGGGTTGACAACGGGACAGACCACGGCCACAAGCCAGAAAGGTTTCAAATCGAAATCA
>JAWAPV010000154.1:0-3227 GCA_038894255.1 Bathyarchaeia archaeon | reverse complement strand
CGGCAGCATTCACTGGACAGGCACGCCTGTTGGCGGATCTGTCAGCTGGCACCTTCCAGGCCCAGTGGCTACCTTCCACCCGTACCTGGCTACCTCAGTCTACGAAAACACTATTTTAAGCAGGCTCTCTGAAGGCTTGCTGGAAATAAGCGCCTACACGCACCAAGACGTGTTCTGGCTTGCAACCAACTACAAGATTGAAGAGTGGACCGGCCCCTCTGGAGAACCAGGCATGCTGATCACGTGGTGGATCAGAAGCGACATTAAATGGCAAGACGGTGACCCGGTTAAAGCGGATGACTTCATCTGGCAATACGAGTTCATCAACAGCATACAGCCATCACAACTCTATAACATCTGGAGCACCTACCACGGATGCATAAAACACAACGACTACTGCTTCAGCATAAAAGTAAACGCCACAGGACAGTGGACATTCTACTATTACACAGGAGGGCCCGTCTACCCACGCAAAGTGTGGCAACCGTTCTACGGCGACAAAGCTGCAGCAGAAGCCTTCAAACCATGGCAAACGCCACACCCCGAAGGCAAGCTGCCTACAAGCTTGTACGGTACCGGCGAATGGATATATCACTACTACGACTCTGTACTCAGCATCGTCCGCATGTACAAGAACACGAACTGGTGGGCTAGACAAACAGCTATGCCTTGCAGACAGATACCCAGTCTACATGCGCCAACCACTGCTAACAAGGGCATCATGCCTAAAGTCACAAAAGCCACGGTAGGACTCTACACGTTTAACCTTGACACTAAAGAGAATCAACAACACACATGGACCCTTAAGATTGATGGAAAGAAAGTGGCAAATGGAAGCCGAACGCTGTCACCGTTAGAGTATGCCAAGTGGTATGAGGCAATACCTTGGCAGACGCTGTCCTCAGGCTCGCACATATTCACGCTGGAAACCACTAACGTATATGGCGTGAACGCTTACACGATGATAATGTACGTGCTAATAGGCGACGTAGACAACAACAACATCGTGAACATGCTTGACCTCTACACTACAGCCAAAGTCGTCGGTCAAACAGGCGACCCGTGCTGGTCCCCATACGACGTTGACAACAACGGCATAATCAACATGCTAGACATCTACATGATCGCCGTGTTATTCGGAAGAATGTAGCCACGCGCAAAAACCCAAACATAACCCTCCTTTCTTTTTCTTCACATGCACACTCTTGCTTGTTCTGCAAAAGAAAAAGCCGAAAGTTAATATGTAAAGTCTTTTATTACACAAACTAACATACCAGTAAAAGGTGCTACATAATGTTCAAACTCAAAATTGCAGACGCTAAACTTCTAAGAGACATGGTAACAGCCATCTCGATCCTCGTAGACGAGGCAACATTCAACCTCGACCCAGAAGGGCTGAAACTCAGGGCTATGGATCCTTCGCGAGTAGCCATGGTTGACTTTGAATGGCCAAAAACCGTCTTCGAAGAATACGAGTGCGGCGAACAGGCAAAAATGTGCATAAACATAACAGAACTGCTTAAGCTTCTCAAGAGAGCAGGCAAAGACGAAACTGTTGAGCTTTCGCTTGACCCGCAAACTGGAAAACTGAACGTCACAATAGCTGGCAAGTACACACGCAAGTTTACTATGCCCACCCTAGAAGCATCAGAAGAAGAAGTACCCACGCCAAAACTCACCTTCAACGTCAAAGCAAAAACCACAACAGGCGGTTTGGCTCAAGCTATAGAAGACGCGCAACTCGTAAGCGACCATGTCCGACTTGAAGCAGACCAAGAAAAACTCGTTTTCAACGCCACAGGCGACCTCATGGGAGCCACAATAACCATACAGAAGGGAAGCGACACCTTGCTGGATTTGGAAACAAAAGAAAACTCTAAGGCAACGTTCAGCCTAAGCTATTTGACCGAAATTATAAAAGCAGCTTCAGCAACCTCCGACATTGCCACGCTCGAGTTTTCCTCAGACATGCCTATTAAACTTGATTTTCAGCAGCAAAAAGAAGGAAGACTATCGTTTTATCTTGCGCCTAGAATTGAAACAGAATAAAGAGAAAAAACAAAATGCAAAGGGTATTCTCTCATTTCACCATAAGCGATTACGCAAAGTACCCCTTCCTAAAAGCCGCATCGAAGCATGTGAGAAAATCAGACCTCAAAATCGAAGAACTAACCGATCCGCAATACGCTTTAATTCTTAAACGAGCCGAAGAAAGACTAACCGACGCCATACTATACACGAAAGTAAAACAAAACTCCAAAATAGACGCCACCATCGAGATTATGTCATTCCCAGCCGCGATAATGCTGGCTTTAGCAACACAGGATTCCTTTATCAAAAAAAGATATGCTTTGGCAGAAGCCAATGGAGCATATGAAAACCTTATCAACGAAGCCAGCCGAAAAAAAATCTTAGATTTTGCACAAAACTTCGGCTGGAAGCTTGTTCCTACAGTAGACGCCCAAAGCATGCCATACAAGTTTTCAATCCACTTCGCAGATTACCTTCGAAATTCTACACATCTTCGTGAAGGCAAATGGAAACTTGTAAACCGCCTATTTTCAGAAGGCGTTGTCTACTTGGGAAAAGAGGAAACCGCAAGGCTTCTGAAAGAAGAAGTACAGAGGTACATAGAGAAACTGCTAGAAACAAAAGACGTGCCAAAATTTCCAGACACAATTAAGGCTATGGCGAAAAGAATAAAAAAGTTGGCCAGCGAGAAAATAGGCAAGGCTGAGATGGAAGGCTTTCCGAGGATGATCATTCAACCTGCGTTTCCGCCATGTATAAACGCTCTGTACGAAGCCTTCACCTCAGGAAAACACCTTTCCCACATAGGCAGATTCACGCTAACATCCTTTCTGATAAACGTTGGAATGCCCTCAGAGAAAGTTATAGAGCTGTTTAGAAACATCTCTGATTTCAACGAAAAAATGACCCGCTACCAAGTCGAACACATCGCGGGCGAAAAAGGCTCAAGAACCAAGTATACTCCACCCAGATGCGACACGCTAAAAACGCATGGGGTCTGTGTAAACCCTGACGAAAACTGCCGAAGGGTACGTCACCCGTTGACCTACTATAGGCGGAAACTGAAAAACATTCAAGTGAAAGCTCCGAAAAAGGCGGGTGTAAAAGAGTAGATTTTATATATCAAGTGACTATAAAAGAACGCTATTATTATAGGTGAAAGGCTCAATGCAGTTTTCACCAATAGAGGGAAACCT
>JAWAPV010000153.1:0-3257 GCA_038894255.1 Bathyarchaeia archaeon | reverse complement strand
TCGTCAAACTTCACTTCCTCATTAAGAAAAGTTTGAGTAAAGACTCTTCCAACAGCCGCGAAAAAACCAACTGCTGTAAGGAAGAAGGCCCACAGCAACACTTTGCGCCACGCCTTTTTCTCTTCTACAGAAGGGGAATGCAAAACTGCTTTCTGTGCGTTAAGCTTAGGGCGCTGGCCACGAATAAACAAGAAGATGCTAGTTGCCACCGCGCATAGAGCAGCAGAAACAAGGAATACGCTTCGTACACCGATAAAGGAACCGAGGAACGCTCCTGTCGCTGGAGCAAAAATGTAGCTGAAAGAGTAGCTTGCCCAAACAAACGAGAAAACTGAAGCTAACTTCCTTTTGTCCTCGACAGCCGTTATGATGTAAGCGTTTAAGGATGGAACACCAACCATCGAAAGCCCCCAGCAAAGAGTGCCCGGAATCAGCAACGTCCAATGTGTTGCAGCCGCATAGAACAGCGGCGCAATAAACCACGGTGTCCACGCTAAAATCAGAATTTTCCTACGGTCAAACCTGTCAGCCAGCCAGCCTCCTGGAAGAGGCGCCAAAGCCGAAGCTCCATATAAAGCCGAGATTACCATGCCAAGCTGGACATAGTCTGCTTGGAGGCTTCTGACGTATATGGGAAAAATCCAGAAGTAAAGTCCTTCGCCGAAAGCTCCGATGGCGTTTGAAAGGCATATAAGCCAAAGGTCTTTTGTAAAAGCTTCGAAAGGCACGCCAAAAGTTAGAAACCTTATGTAGCTTGCCACGCGCGACAGGAAGCTTCACCTTCGGAATTTTTCTCGCTTAAGCCAAACATAACAAGTTTATGCTCCTGTTTTAACTGCTTCTTCGAAAGCCTCAAGAGCCTCCAAAAGGTTTTGTCCATCAGGGTTTACTGCGCCCAAACCCAACCTGACCATGCTTGACTTTTCTAGTTTGTAGCCGTCTTTGAATAAGAAAAACGTGCCTGGAACCGGCGTAACCTTGTAGCGTGGAACTGCATGTTCATTCGTCCACTTTAAAGTGTCTTTTAATGGAGTTTTAACCCAGTAGGTGATGCCAAAACTGTTTGAGAAGTATTTCATGTTTTTTTCTTTCAGCCACTTTTCAGCTTCTTTTCTTAGAGGAGCCCACTTTTGCTTGTGCTTTTCCATTTCTTCTTTTCCACGCGTCAGCAGGTTGGCTGTTGCTAGCTGAACGATGTTGGAGCAGTTGCCAACAGTATTCAGCGTGTCGGCGTAAAGCTCGTCAACGAGTTCTTTGTTCGTCAAAACGGTTCCTAGTTTGAGACCGCCGAGACCGTAAGCTTTAGAGAAGCTAGTGATGGTTATGCCACGTTCTGGGTTGATGGAAAATGTTGTTGGCACTTTGCTTCTATCAAACTCTGCGTAGATTTCGTCGCATGCGACAAAGAAGCCCATCTCGTCTGCTAAACGCGTAATTTCTTGCAGTTCCGTCTTGCCGGAGACCGCTCCGCTTGGCGCATGAGGATTTGTTAGCAAGAGTAGTGCCGTCTTTTTAGAAACAACCTTGCGCAGACTGTCGGCATCAAGCCTGTACCCTTCTTCCTCTTTTCGTTCAAACCTCTTTACAACCGCAAAATGCTCCTGTGCTTGCCTCAGCAATGGCTCATAGGTCGGATACTCCACAACCGCCTCTTTTTTCTGGGTTTTTTCAGCTAAAAAGCGTATCACGCGTGCATTTTGGCCAGATGCACCTTCGCTGGAGATAAAAACATTCTCGTTCGGCACGTTGTACCATTTGGCTAAAGCTTCAGTAGCTTCAGGGTTACCATGCACGTAGTTGACACTCAAGTCTGCTTTATCAAGATTGAGAGTGTAGTTGAAATAGAGTATTCCGCTTGACCTAAAATCGTGCTCCACATGAGGAACACGAATATACCAGTTCAGGTAAGCAGAGTAGTGTCTCATTTTGATGTCTCCTGTCGCATTAGAATATGGCGTATGCCCTTATTCTTTTCCATCCTGTTTAGGTTGCGCTCTCTTTTCGGCTGTGTTTTCTGGGGAAGGTTCATAAGCGTTGATGAAGATTTATGAAGAAGGTGAGATGTTTGGAAATTCTGGTAGTTTATGATACGCAATCTGTGAATAGGAACACGGAGAAAGTTGCTAAAACTTTGAGCGAAGTTCTAAAAGAAAAAGGGCATAGCGTTGACTGTTTTTATGTCAAGGATGTTGGCCCCTTAAGTGTTAAAGACTATGACGCTGTTTTGGCGGGTTCACCAACTCATGTTTTCAGGGCGACAAACCCCATTACAGATTTTCTGGGTAAATTTTCCAAAGGCGCTCTTTCTGGAAAGGCCGGCGCGGCATTTGACACGCAGGTGCAGGGCAGAATCACAGGAAACGCGGCGAAGGGCATAGAGAAAAGACTCAGGAAAGCAGGATGCAGGATAGTTGCGCCGCCGTTGGTTGTTTACGTGGAAGGAAAAATAGGCAGTATGACTCTCAAGGCGGGAGAGTTGGAGAAAGTAAGAAAATATGCTGAAGACCTTAGCCACGCATTTTTAACAGACAAAGAAAACAAATAATAGCAACGTAAAGGCTGATTACTTGTAGCCAACGGTGCATCGCCGAAATGAAGGTCAAAGTAGAGTATCTTGGCCACATCAAAAACTTCACAGGCAATAAAAGAGAAGAAGAGCTGGAAACGAAAGAAGGTGCTACCGTTGCGAGACTTCTGGAACAGCTAACGGAAAAGTACGGTGAACCATTCGAGAAAGCCGTGTATGAGCCAAAGGGCAAGGATGTTAAAGCAAACTACATCGTGACAGTAAATGGGTATTTGCTCAACCAGCTAGACGGCCTTGGGACAAAACTCAAAAAAGGCGACCATGTCACGATACTTCCTATAGTAAGCGGCGGCTAATATTCCTCTTTTTTGTCAATCAGCCCTTCTTTTCTAGCCCTATACATTGCAAATCGGAAAACTAGCATGCCGATGAAAACTGTTGCAACCATGGTTACGGCTAGATAAAGAAGATTTGTTGCGGCGTCGAAGGAAAGATTGTCATGCAAAAACGAAAAGCGAATGCTGTTCAGAAAATAGGTTACGGGCAAAGCGCTTGATATGGCTTGTCCCCATGAAGGAAGAAGACTTGGAAGGAAGATTACCCCTCCGAATAGGTTGAGTATGCCGATGACGTATTCGTTAAGCATGAACTGAACTTTGGACGTCATGATGTTTATTCCGCATAAAAGGAAGCCTAAAGCCATGAAACATGCTATTCCAATAAGAAGCGT
>JAWAPV010000152.1:0-3267 GCA_038894255.1 Bathyarchaeia archaeon | reverse complement strand
CTCGGGCGTTTGCATGATCTTGGCGCGCGGGCCCCACACCCAGATGACCGCGTTCTTGTATGCATTTCTGGGGTTAGCTCGTTCTGGTTTCAGAACCAAGTGCGCAAACTAGACCGTGTCTTGGACATAGAGCAAATTAGCAGGATTAAGGAAGGCAGCAAGCGGCGGGAGGAGCTGCGCAGGTGGGTTGCCGTCATGGAATGCTTCCTTTTCGGCGACGGCGTCTTCGCGGCTGTCCTTTCCAACAAGCCCAAACAGGGCTTGGAGGTAAAAAACGTTGTAGAAGTCTCTAACGTTGAAGCAGGTGACTGCGCTGCGGGTTACTCTCAGCTTGTGGCGCTTGACGAGCCGTTCCGATTCGGCTTCTTTTCGCATTTGGACAAGGAAATCCCAAACCTTGGAGCTAAATACACCACCATAGCCTTGGAACGACTGTTTGGAAAAGAAAAAGGCGAACTTGAAAAAGCGCGAAAGTGGGCGGTGCACACTGGAAGCCAGAAAATCCTGCAACGTCTTTCAGAGCAGCACAACATCGCGGCTGAAAAGCTTTTGGAATCCCGCGAAGTGCTTGCCGAGTACGGCAACTTAGCGGGTGCAAGCTTACCATTCATCATTGAAAAGATAATGGCTCACAGGAGCCTCAAAAAAGGCGATTTAATTCTGATGGTTGGCTATGGATGGGGTTTCACCGCTGCTGCCGGCACGCTGGAGTACACTGGCTGATTTTTTCTCTTTTCTACAAGCGCAGAACCACGTTAGCAACATAATTCTTTATAACTTGGGCAAACTCTGAGATGGTTTTTTGTGGGTAAGGCTCAAGCTTGTTTAAGCTTTTATCCAGCACGTCCCCAGGCACGTACTGTTGTAGGGCAAACGTCTTAGCTCCTTTAACAATTTCTCCAATTTTAACTATGTCTTCAGCGTCGACAAACCCGGGCACCACTGTTGTTCTGAACTCGTATTCTGTTTTTCCAGTTTTCAGCATCTCTACGCTGCGCAGAAAGTTTGACGGGTCTTTGGCTCCTAGGCGCGAATATTTTTCTAAGCTGGTTTTCACGTCTAAGGCAACATAGTTCACTATGTCTAAGCATTCTTTCAAGACTTCTGGATAAAAGCCGTTAGTGTCAAGCTTAACCGAGAACCCGCGTTGTTTCAGTTTGTTGAGGAACTTTGGCAGTTCCTTGTGCATGGCGGGTTCGCCGCCGGTTACCACCACCGCGTCAACGTATCTTTTGCGGCTTTCTAGAAGTTTTAAGGCATTTTCTTCCTGCAGAAACGGCGGCTTCGGGTCTAAGACTATTCTCCAGTTATGGCAGTATGGGCAACGCAGGTTGCAGCCGGGCGTAAAGAGCACCGAGGCTATTCTGTTGGGATAGTCAATTAGACTTGTGTTCTGTAAACCACAAAACTTCATTGACTGGTCTCTCTAGGCTGCTAGTGCCATGGGCTGCGTTACTGTTGACTTGTCAAAAGTTCTCCGTATGGCAAATTCTGCTTGTTTCCCGTCGTTCCACTGGTCTACGGGACGCAGGTAGCCGACCACCCGCGAATACACTTCGCACTTGGCTCCGCAATGGGGACATTGCTTTTGTTCGCCGCTAAGGTAGCCGTGGGTTGGGCAAATACTGAAGGTAGGGGTCAAGGTGAAGTAGGGCATGTGGAAGTTCCACGAAACCTTCTTGACGAGTTCGGCTGCGGAGCGCCACTCGTGAAGGCGTTCGCCTAGGAAAATGTGGAAAACCGTGCCGCCCGTGTAAAGCGTCTGCAAGCGGTCTTGGTGCTCCAAGGCTTCGAAAAGGTCGCCTGTATAGTCCACGGGCAGCTGCGTGCTGTTGGTGTAGAACGGCGCGGCTCCCACTTTGAGTTTTCGCTCATTAGCCACGATGATGTCGGGATACTGTTTTTTGTCAATCCGCGCGAGGCGATAGCTTGTGCCTTCAGCCGGCGTGGCTTCAAGGTTGTATATGCTGTCTGTTTCTTCTTGGAACTTGACCAGCTTTTCCCGCATAAAAGTCAAGGTTTTAGCTGCGAACTCGGCTCCTTCGTTTGAAGCGATGTCCACCCCAAGCAGATTGACAAGAGCCTCGTTCATGCCCACGATGCCTATGGTTGCAAAATGGTTCTTCCAGTACTTGCCATACTGTTCTTTGACTCCTCGCAAATAGTGTTTGGAGTATGGGTACAGTCCGCTTTCTGTGAACTTTTCCAGAACTTTGCGCTTAATCTCTAAGCTGTCTCGGGCAATATCCATTAAGGCTGCAAGTCGCTCAAAAAACTCGTCCTCGTCCTTTGCAAGGTAGCCGAGCCGCGGCAGATTAAGCGTAACCACGCCTATCGAGCCGGTCAACGGGTTTGCGCCAAAAAAGCCGCCGCCGCGTTTTGCAAGTTCGCGGTTGTCAATTCTTAGCCTGCAGCACATGCTGCGTACGTCTTCTGGTTTCATGTCGCTGTTGATAAAGTTTGAGAAATAGGGCACGCCGTACTTGCTTGTCACCTCGAAAATCTTCTGTGCCACGGGCGAGTCCCAATCAAAATCTTTAGTGATGCAGTAGGTTGGGATGGGAAAAGTGAACACTCTGCCTTTTGCGTCGCCTTGGCTCATAACTTCGGCGAAAGCCATGTTAAACATGTCCAGCTCAGCCTGCATTTCGCCGTAGGTTTTATCCATGACTTTTCCGCCGACCACGACGGGGTCGTCTTTCATAAAATCGGGCACCGTCAAATCCAAAGTCACATTTGTAAAGGGAGTTTGGAAACCCACGCGGGTGGGCACGTTCATGTTAAAGAAAAACTCTTGCAGCGCCTGCTCAACATCCTTTTGGGTTAGCCCATCATAGTGGATAAACGGAGCAAGATACGTGTCAAAAGTGCTGAAAGCTTGAGCGCCTGCGGCTTCGCCTTGAAGTGTGTAGAAAAAGTTAACGATGTGTCCGAGCGCCGTGCGGAAGTGCTTGGCTGGTTTGCTTTCAATTTTTCCAGGCACGCCTCCGAACCCTGCAAGCAGCAAATCTTCAAGGTTCCATCCTACGCAGTAGGCGCCTAAGACGCCGAGGTCGTGAATGTGCAAGGCGCCGGAGAAGTGGGCTTCGGCGATGTTTGGGGGGTAGATGCGGTTGATCCAGTATTTTGCTATGACTGTTGACGAGAGGTGGTTGTTTAGGCCTTGTAGCGAGTAGCTCATGTTCGAATTTTCTCGCACTCGCCAGTCCTCAACTTGTAGATATGAGTCTACAAGGTCAGCGTCGCTGAGAATGGTGGCTAGCTCCC
>JAWAPV010000151.1:0-3290 GCA_038894255.1 Bathyarchaeia archaeon | reverse complement strand
AATGGTGGCTAGCTCCCGAAGGTCTTGGTGCTGTTTTCTGTAGAGTATGTATGCTTTTGCTGTTCGCGCGTGGCCCTCCTCGATCAGCATCTTCTCAACGATGTCTTGAATTTCCTCTACTGTTGGGCAGCCGTCTTCGCCAAAGCGTTTATGCAGTTCAGCCACAACTTTATCGCTAACTCTTTTTGCTTGTTCGCGGTCTTTTCCGCCAACGGCCTTAGCGGCCTTCCAAATGGCGTTCGTTATACGTTCCTGATCAAACGGCTCTAAACGGCCATCTCGTTTTCTTACAAACTTCATGTTTTAACCTCTCTAATCACTTTCTGGAAATCTTCAGGTTCGTCGAACTGCTTGTAAACCGAGGCGAACCTGATGTAAGCCACTCGGTCAACTTTTTTGAGATGTTTCATGACGAGGTTTCCGATTTCGCGGGAGGAAACTTCGTCTTTGCCAAGCATCATTACGTCTTGCCTAACCTGCTCGGCTAGCTGGTGAATCTGCTCCATGGTACACGGGCGTTTTTCGCATGCTTTCTGTAGCCCTCGGATGATCTTGTTGAGGTCGAAGCGTTCGATTCGGCCGTCCTTCTTTTTTACCATGAGCTCCACGGTTTCCACGTACTCGTAGCTTGTGAAGCGTTTCCCGCATTTTGCGCATTCCTTTCGTCTTCTGATGGTGTTGTCGGGCGAATCTCGGGTTTCAAGGGTTTTGAGGTCTTCAGACCCGCAGTATGGGCATTTCATGCTTTTCCCTTTAGAGCTTGCTTCACAAGTTTTAGTGTTTTGATAGCTAAAAGGGACGCTGTATTTAGCGTTTTTCTATTTAAATTCTTTCTACAGCAATACTGCAATCATAAACTAATGTGCGCGTTCAAATTATGAGCAACATAAACACGATTGCATTAAAATTAAGGCGTGAAAACGCGCAACATTAGCCAAAAGCAACCCATTTCTCAGACATGCGGTTTAGGCATAAATTTTTGCCTAAATAACGTCAAATCGTCATCGAAGATTGTTCCAGAAGCCGTAAATATGCACGCCGCTCAGATTTTAGGTGTGTAAGAAATGAAGAAGGCAGGGATACTCTTCTGCATTTTCGCCATACTTGCTGTACACTTTGCTGAAGCTTTTACGCTTAACATGACTGTTGATTCTTGGGCCGCCGGCACCTACCCAGTTGGTAAATACGTTAATATTGCCGCGGTCTCCACGCCTTACGGAGACGGTGTCTCAGTCAACACCATTGGCTATCCAGGCGCATACGAGTGGAACTACGATTTCTTCGGCTACAGCAAAGACATCCTAATTGTCCCGCCTTCTGGCACCATACAAGTCTCAGGCTGGTTCAAATACGCTGATGTTACGCCGCATCCTGAGAGAAAGTATATGGCGATGTACCTGCTGCGTTCTGACTTGAATGGTTATTTGTGCAATGCTGTTTGTATACTCAACTATACCACGGGCGACCAGCCAAACACATGGTATTACCGCACGCTGCAAGTGTCAGGGTTGCCTCCTGGCCAAGAGTTCTTTTTGGGTTTTGGAAGAAGCGACTTGTGTGACATGGACCGTGGGCTTGAGGCACGCTGGGCTGCGGTTGAAGTTGTTTCTTGCCGTGTTCTGAAGGTACCCAGTGGTTACTCGACGATTCAGCAAGCGTTGGCGGCTGCTGTTGCGGGAGATACTGTTCTTGTTGAAGCGGGCTTTTATCCTGAAAGAGTCGTCGTTTCCCAAGACTTTTTGAAGCTTGTTGGAGAAAATTGTAGCACAACCGTGATTGAGGCAGGCTCTTCAGGCGGGTTTGACGCGGCTGTTCGAATAACGGGCAGAAACGTTTCTTTAAGCGGCTTTACTTTGCGCAACTGCTTCGACAGTTACGGCGTAGCCGTTTTCGGCGAATACACGAAAATAACCGAATGCTTCATAATGAACAATACAGTGGGCGTGGGAGTTTTTGCCAGCAACTTGACGTTTACCAAAAACCGCGTCTGCAACAACAGCCAAGGCATGTGGCTTCAAAGCGACGCTCAGAACTGCACGTCTTATCACAACAGCTTCTGCAATAACACTGTACACGTTTTCCAAGAGCCCATCCAAAATGCTGGTTTGTGGGATAACGGCTACGCGGGCAACTTCTGGAGCAACTATTCGGGCGTGGATGCAAACGACGACGGAATAGGAGACACCAGCCACGTTATTAACGCTTATAATGTTGACCGTTATCCGCTGATGAGCATGTATTTGCTAGGCGACGTCAACCATGACGGCTGCGTGAACATGGTGGATTTGTGGCTGGTGGCAAAAGCCTATGGAAGCGTTCCCAGAACGCCGAACTGGAACCCGCATTGCGACATGGACGAAAACAACATGATAAACATGCTTGACCTGTACAAAACAGCAAAGCAGTATGGGCAGCGTAATCCATAACACTTTTTACATGCTTCCATAAGGCTTTACTAAGAGCGGGAAATGACCACCAAAATTCGCGAATTCACAGAAAAAGACTTCAGCACACTGCTTAAACTGTTAAACGAAGCCTACAAGGACAGTTTTGAATTTATCCCTTACACAGAAGAAACACTGCACAAGAGAATTCAAGACGAGAATGTGAAGGTTCTGGTTGCAGAAGAAAACGGCAGAATCGCGGGCACAGTTGCCTATCACGACGGTTTTTGGGGTGAAGAAATTGAGTGGCTGGCAACGCGTGACGCTTTGAACCGCAGAGAGTTAGAGAACCTTTTGGTCAGCGAAGTAGAAAAGTTTGTTAAGGAAGGAAAGATTCTTTTCGGAGGCTCAGCCGGAACCCTCAACATCAGCGAATGGAAAGAAAGAGGCTACCAGCCTGAAAACGGTTTTTACCGCATGACCGCGAACCTCGACGCCGAACTACCCTTGCCACCTGTTCCTGAAGGCGTCACTGTTCGCTGTTTGAAGGCTGGAGAGGAAGAGGAGCTTGTGAAAGCCGTGAACGCGGGCTTTGGCTGGGAAAGGCTGAAAATGGGAAGCATCCAGTTTTGGAAAACTGAGAACCCGCCGTTTGACGAAAGCTGGGTTCAGGTGGCCGTTGCTAACAACAAAATAGTTTCAGCGGTAGTTGCGAGACCAGACACGCACTACAACGAATTTTTTAACAAGCGTCGCGCACACCTTGGCCCTGCCACTACGCTCCCTAAGTATCGGAGAAAAAACCTTGCTACAATCCTAACCATAGAGGCAATGAACTTCCTTTTTAGAAAAGGTTTCACTTCCGTGGCTCTCGGCGTTGCCGAACAAAACATTGCCTCATTTACC
>JAWAPV010000150.1:0-3377 GCA_038894255.1 Bathyarchaeia archaeon | reverse complement strand
GTCAGCTCAACGTTCTTAACCACTGAACAGCCAATGAACGGCCGGATTCTTTCAAGTCTTTTGTCAACATAAACCTCCATCACAGGTTTGCCAACCACATACTCTCTCAACCCAGTCTGCAAGCCTAAGAAGCCGCGCAGAGCCCTCGTCAATCCCTCAACGTTCCACAAGTCTGGGCGTCCCGTATCCTTAAGCTCAATGCTCATAACGTCCGACTTTTCGTCAAAAAGCTTCACTTCGCCCTTCACGAACTCCAAAACCTCGTTCACTTTCTCCATGTCTCGGTGAAGCTGAACTCCAAGTAGCTTCTCAAACTCTTTATACTCAACATCCAAAGTGGGCATAGCTACACCGCCTTTTGTTTCCTAAGCCAATCTAAATTCAACGAAAAAAGCTGTCTAATGTCGTCAACTCCAGCCTTCATCATGAAAAGCCGGTCGATGCCTAAACCCCAAGCCAGCACGGGCACGTTGACTCCTAAGGGCAGCGTAACTTCAGGTCTAAAAATGCCTGAACCGCCGAACTCTATCCAGCCGAAATCCTTCTTGTAGGCGTGAAGCTCAACGCTGGGCTCGGTAAACGGGAAATAGTCTGGCAGAAACTTGACTTCATCCGCGCCCGCAATGTCAACTGCGAACTTTTCCAGTATGCCCAGCAAATCGCGCAGCGTCAATCCTCTGTCCACAACGATGCCTTCCACTTGGTTAAACTCTGTCAGATGAGTCTTGTCAAGCACTTCAGGCCTATAACAGCGTCCAATGGAGAAGTGCATGCTCGGAACTTCCAAGCCTCTGCTTAGCAGCGTGCGTGCGCTGAGGCACGTGGTGTGCGAACGCAAAATCAGCCTGCCCGCCTCCTTCATCTCATAACGGTACTTCCATCCTGTTGAGCCTGTTTTCCAGCCGTCTTCATGCGTGCGCTTCACGTTGGTCACGGTTTTCCTGTAAAGGCTCACTTTGCCATACTTCGGCGAGCTGACGTAGTAGGCGCCTGCAAGTTCACGGGCTGGGTGTCCTTGAGGCGTGTAAAGCGCGTCAAAATTGAAGAACGAAGTTTCCACAAAGGTGCCTGTCATTTCTTTGAAGCCCAGCGCCACGAGCTTCTCTTTCACTTCGTCCAGAAACTGCAGATAAGGATGTTTCTTGCCCGGCCACGTTTTGGCTACTGGGGCTTCAACGTCGTATTCTTGCAGTTTGGCTTTTCGCCATTTTCCTGTTATGATGATTTCTGGAGTTAGCTGTGTGATTTCCGCTGTGGGTTTGAGCCTTTTTTTGGCTGCTTCTCGTCCCTTTTCCGTTATCTCGACTATTCTAACTGTTTTCTCATCTGTTTTAACAAGTTTTCTTCCTTTCAAAATGCTCAGCGCGTCTCTTAGTTCTGGGCTTAACTCTTCGACAAGTGCGGCTTGCTTTTTGATGTTTAGGATTTTCAAGGCTTTCTCGTCTGGGCCTTCTTCTGGCTCTTTGAGCATGTGCAGAATTTGCGTTTTCGGGTCGAAAGTGGCCCATTTTTTTCTTTGAAGCCAGCCCAGCGCGATGGGGATAAACTGTTTTTCTATATTTGCTTTTTGAATTACTTCGTTTAGAGGGGCTTTGCCGTTTAACTGCTTAAGCGCTGTTATCATGCGTCGTTCCGGCAGTCCTTTTTCGGCGTATTTTTTTCCTTCTTCGGTAAGTGTTGCTTTTGTTTGTTTCTGCTCTATGGTTTGGACTAGCTGTTTTTCTTGAAGCGCGAGTATGGCGCGCATTATGGTGGTGTCTGGCAGTCCCGTTGTTTCCGCGACTTGCGTGGTTTGGGCTTTTCCGCCTAAACGGTTAAGCGCTGAAAGCGTCTTATGTTCGTGTTCTCGAAGTTGAGTCATGTGCTTCCGCTCTTCGGGCAACAAGTTTGTAATGTAGTTGTTAATGTTTTAATAAAAGTATGCATGTTTGTCGCTGGCAAGTCGAGAAGAATTGAAGCTTTTAGCGAAATTGGCGGGCACCCCTTCGCCATTGGCCATAAAAAGGAGGGTATGTGCTTATTTATGGGTTGTGTCGGCTTCGTAATGTCGGAGGCTTTATTTAGCATTTATAAGAGTCCGCGTTGGCGAAGTGTTTGCGTGAATTCTTCTTTTGATGGCAAGACCGACTCGTTTGCCAGCGCGGCTGTTATCTTGCTCATTTCCTCCATTGCGCCTTGATACTTCATTGCCTTGAAAATGGAGCCTTCAACCTTTATTTTTCCCGACAGAAAGAGCGTTGCCAAAGACTGCTTGCCTGTTGCCATCTCGATTGACAGCTCGTAGGTTGGGACTTCCACGATAAAGTCTGCTTGTTCTCTGTAGGCTTGGATTTCCGCGGCTGGAACGTGTTTGCGTTCAACAAGCATGCCGTCTGCGTATGTTGAAAAGATCGCAAATGGTATGTCCGAAACCACGGTGAGAATTTTCCAGCTCATTCCCTTCGCTTTTTCCCGAAACTCGCTACTGGCGTTTAAACGTTTCTTGAGTTCTTCAGAAAATTCTTCTGATTCGTATCTAAGAGTCATGAAGCCATCTCTACGCCTCAGAAGTATTTGAGGTTTGTCTCCGCACAAGACTTAATACCCTTTTTTCCCTTTTTTACTTTATATTCCGCAATCGGTAGGACGGCTTAGGTTTGGCGAACGAGAAGAACGAGATGGTTGTCACCCCTTGGGAAGTTAGGGGCAGAGTTGACTACGAGCGTCTGATAAAGGAATTTGGCACACAACCCCTAACCGAAGATGTGCTACGAAAGCTTACAAAATATACGGGCAAGCTTCACCTTCAGCTACGGCGAGGACTATTCTTTTCTCACCGCGATTTTGACACCGTGCTTGACCTATATGAGAAGGGCGTCAAGTTCGTTCTTTACACCGGGCGCGGGCCTTCAGGCCCAGTTCACCTTGGCCACCTTGTGCCATGGATTTTCACGCGGCATCTCCAAGAACACTTCAAAACTAGGCTTTATTTTCAGATGACGGATGACGAAAAGTTTCTGATAAACGACGAGCACAAGCTGGCTGACATGACACGGTTCGGGTTCGACAACGCCTTGGACCTGATTGCTCTGGGATTTAAACCTGAAGACACCTTCATCATCTACGACGTGCAAGACATTGACTTACTTTATGACATCGCGCTGGAAGTGGCTAAACGCATAACCTACTCAACCGCCCGAGCCACATTTGGCTTCCAAGACAGCACTAATCTTGGCTGGATTTTCTGGCCTGCAGTTCAAGCTGTTCCATGCTTTATTCACAAGAAACTTACAGGCGAAAATGTTCCCGCGTTGATTCCCGCAGCCATTGACCAAGACCCGTACTGGCGGATTACGCGGGATGTTGCCCAGAAGCTGGGCTACTATAAGCCTGCGCAG
>JAWAPV010000149.1:0-3429 GCA_038894255.1 Bathyarchaeia archaeon | reverse complement strand
AATGGCAATGGCTTACCGAGCAGGCGCACCGCTTGAAGACATGGAGTTCGTTCAGTTCCACCCCACAGGCCTCGTGCCTTCAGGCGTGCTCATAACCGAAGGAGCCCGCGGCGAAGGCGGCTACCTCATAAACGCCAACGGCGAACGCTTTATGAAAAAATACGCGCCAGAAAAAATGGAGCTGGCTCCACGCGATGTGGTTTCTCGAGCTGAACAAACCGAAATTTTGGAAGGAAGAGGATTGGAAGGACCTTACGGGCCATATATCGCGCTAGACCTTAGGCATCTGGGCGAAGAAAAAATTAACGAAAGGCTTCCGCTGATTAAGGATGTGGCAATTAAACTTGGAGGCGTAGACCCAACCAAAGAGCCTATCCCGATTCGTCCCGCAGCGCACTATTCGATGGGAGGAATAAAGGCTAACATTAAAACTGAGACTCCCATTGCTGGGTTGTATGCGGCTGGCGAATGCTCATGCATTAGCATTCACGGAGCCAACAGGCTTGGCACAAATTCCACGGCTGACTGCCTAGTTTTCGGTGCTGTGGCTGGCGAAGAAGCTGCCAAACACGCGCTTGCCACGGGCTTGCATGAAATACCTCATGAGAAGCTTCTCGCTGAAGAAAAGAGAGTAGCAGGCATTTTCCGCAGAGAAGGCGGTGAGAGGATAGCTGTCATTAGGGACGAGATGAGGCGCGTCATGAACGAAAAAGCTTGGATTTATCGTACAGGCGACGGCTTGAAAAGTGCTTTGAAAGAAATCCGTGAACTTAGAAAACGATTTGGCAACATAAGAGTCGAAGATGGAGGCAAGCCTTTCAATACAGGCTTTCTGAACGCTTTGCAGCTTGATTACATGCTTGAGCTTGCCGAGGTCACGGTAGCCAGTGCCCTTCCCCGAACAGAGTCAAGAGGAGCCCACTCAAGAATTGATTATCCAAAACGTGACGACCAAAACTGGCTAAAGCACACTTTGGCATACTACACGGTTGATGGGCCAAGGCTCGAGTACGCGCCAGTTACAATTACAAAGTGGCCGCCAGTGGCCCGAACATATTAGGAGAGTGAGCGTGGATGGAAGTTGAGAAGAATGTTGAGTTCAAGATAAAACGGTACGACCCTGAAACCAAAAAACAATACGTGTCAACCTACCTGGTGCCCATTAAGAAAGGAACAACCGTGCTTGACGCGCTGCTTTACATAAAAGACAACCTTGACGAATCACTAACCTTCAGGCACTCATGCAGAATGGGCATCTGCGGAAGCTGCGCGGTTAACATTAACGGAAAACCAATGCTTGCTTGCTACACGCAGGTGTTGCATCTTGAAGCTGACTCGCTGACGATTGAGCCTGTGGCAAACATGCCTGTCATAAAGGACCTTGTGGTGGACATTGACAGATTTTTCGAAAAGATGGCGAAAACCAAGACAATACTCATAAAGCCCGAGGAAGCTTTCAAGAAGCCAGACGAGTTCCACCAGTCGCCTGAAGAGCTTAAGAAGTTCTGGGATTACACGCTTTGCATAAAGTGCTCAATATGCTATTCAGCATGTCCAGCAGCTATCGACGAAAGATTTCTTGGCCCAGCAAGCCTAACCGCCAACTACCGCTTTATAGCCGACTCAAGAGATGAAGGCTGCTCGCAGAGATTGAAGCC
Source organism: Bathyarchaeia archaeon (assembly GCA_038894255.1). Classification (GTDB taxonomy): domain Archaea; phylum Thermoproteota; class Bathyarchaeia; order Bathyarchaeales; family Bathycorpusculaceae; genus JAWAPV01. The sequence goes on along the minus strand of JAWAPV010000149.1, from coordinate 1,771 downwards.
GATGGCGGACAACATTTGGCTCTGCACCCAATGCAACTCTTGCACGCTCTTCTGTCCCAAGCTTGTGGGCTGCGCAAACGCCATCGTCGACGACCACAGTTTGCTCGTAGAGGCTGGTGACATTCCGAAAACGGTCAAGGATGTGCTGGAAAGCGTCTACAAGTATCACAACCCCATGGGCACACACCAAGATAAGAGAATGGATTGGGCAAAAGACCTGAACGTGCCCACGTATCCAGCAGCAACAAAAGCGGACGTGCTCTTTTTTGCCTGCTGCTCAAACGCTTTTGACCAAAGAAACCAAGAAGCCGCGAAAACCATGGTTTCCCTATTCAACTCTTTGGGCACAAGCTTCGTGATGCTAGGCGCTGAAGAATGGTGCTGCGGGGATCACATACTTAGGATGGGCGAAAAAGGATTATTTGAAGAGCTGGCTTGCCACAATCTGCAGATGTTCCAGAAGCTTAATGTGGAAAAAATAGTTACGCTTTCACCGCACTGCTACAACACGTTCAAGAATGACAAGCCATACTCTGACGCGAAGCTTAACGTGCAGCACTACACGCAGTTTTTAGCCGAAGCCATAAGACAAAACAAACTTAAGCCTTCAAAGCCAGTAAAGAGGAAGGTTGCTTTCCACGATCCGTGCTTCCTAGGTAAACGCAACGACGTTTATGACGCGCCAAGACAAATCCTTCAAGCCATTGAAGGCTTAGAACTTGTTGAAATGAAACGAACAAAACAAAGTAGCTTTTGCTGTGGCGGCGGAGCTGGAAGAGTGTGGACTGAAGAGGCGGAGCCTGAAAAGAGGCCGTGTGTTGAAAGGCTTAAAGAGGCTTTGCAGCTGGGCGTTGACACAATCGCAGTGGCGTGCCCATACTGTATAACCACGCTTGAGGACGCAGTTAAAGTGTTGGACGTCGAAGGAAAAATAGCTGTTAAAGATGTTCTGGAAATACTGAAAGAAGCTCTCTAAACTGCCTTCGCCCCTTTTTTGTTAAAACGTTATCCTTTCTAATTTGCGTTATCCCTGACTGAAAACAACGAGTTTTCGCTTATTGGATAGATAAATTAATATTAACCAACGAAGCCTTATACTCACCTCAACGGAGGAAACAATGTTGTTAGGTTACGCTGGACGAGTGCTCCATGTTGACCTCTCATCCGGAAAAACTCGCGTTGAACCCTTAAACGAGGATTATGCAAAGAAATACATTGGCGGAATAGGCTTGGGCATCCGCATGTGGCTTGACCATTCTACGCCTGGCGTTGACCCGTTCAGCCCTGATAACCCGCTTGTTTTAGCTACCGGCCCCATTTCAGGCACAATGTGGCCTACAGGCGGAAATGGTCACGCTTTTGTTTCAAAGTCACCGCAGAGTTTTGGCGTTGGAGAAGCCAAAGCGCACGGGTCTTTCGGGACAGAGATGAAGCGCGCCGGATATGACGTAATAATAATTAAAGGCAAGGCTGAGAAGCCTGTTTACCTGTGGATCGACGATGATGCTGTTCAGCTTTTGGACGCTTCACATTTGTGGGGCAAGTCTCCTGCTGAAACCGAAGACGCGATACGGGAAGAGCTTGGCGACTACTACATCAGAGTGGCCGCCATAGGCATGGCTGGCGAAAAACTGTCAAGGATAGCGTGCATAATAAACGATAAGACGAGGGCTGCGGGACGAACGGGTTTAGGCGCCGTCATGGGTTCAAAACTTCTCAAGGCTATCGCGGTTCGCGGAACGCGGGACATCGTGGTTGCAAGGCAGGAAGA
>JAWAPV010000148.1:0-3562 GCA_038894255.1 Bathyarchaeia archaeon | reverse complement strand
CTCGGTTTTTGTCAGGTTTACAGCGAGTGAAGCCTTTGTGGGAAAAATCTTTCACAGCATAAGAATTGACAACTTGTCACCATACGAAACTGCTCACGGCAAGCTGACTGTTCCTCTAATTAAAAACGAAACCGCGCGGCACTACGTGGTGCTTAGCAACATTTCTTCTTACCCGTCTCTGGGCTCTCCGAGGATGACGAGCGATGACTCGGAAAACCTTTACGCGTCTTGGGAGGGAATTTCGATAAGCGGAAGAGAGCGCTTGACCGTGACCCTCGAATACCTCGTGTGCTCATTCGCCACCAAGTATCTTGTTAACTTAAGCTATTCCACAAAATACGAAAACTCGTTAGAAATATACGCAAAGTACACCGCGCCCGAGTATTTAATCCAGTCAGATAACGCTCAGATAATTTTAACCGCCCAGAACATTACCGCAAACGTAAATACTACCGCCGCAAAAGTTTCCAAGATATACGATTTTGTGGTGAAGCACCTCACATATGAGGAGCAATACGAGGAGAAAGGCGCATTATGGGCTTTGGCAAACAAAAAAGGCGACTGTTCAGAATATTCCTACCTTTTTACTGCTTTATGCCGAGCTTCTGGGATTCCAGCAAGAGTCAAGGCTGGATTTGCTTTTCACTTCTCAAGCGAAACTACGGAAAACGGACACATGTGGGCGGAATACTATATTGAAGATTACGGTTGGGTTCCCGTGGACGCCACATGGAAACAGTTTAACGCGCTTGACAACAAGCACTTTTGTTCGCTTCAAAGCTATCCAGAACTGAAACCCTACGCAAACTACTACTTCACTTTCACACGCGGATACGCAGTTGAAGAGACGCAGACCGTGACAATTAGGCCCGCTTCAACCTCAGTTTTCGGTGACGATTCTCTTGTTGCAAATCTAAGCTTAGCCATCCAGAAAATGAATGAGGCTGAAACAATCTTGACCTTCGGAAGACTTATTGGGGCTTCATGGGTGGTTCCAACACAAAACGAAGAATCCACGCAGAGCCTTTGGCACTGTAACATTCTTTTGCAGGAGACTGTTGAGAAATTTGATGCAGGAAAAACCGAAGCTCTCCTCGCGAAAGCGCAGGACGCTGCTCAACAAGCTTGGAGCACCGTGTTTGCAGCCTTGCTTTTGTATCTCGGGTTTGCAGCGCTTTTCGCGGTCGTTGTTTTGGTCGCATTGACGCTAAGCCAAGTAAAAAGGCAAAAGCCATATAGAATGTTATAGCCAAATTATTATTAGCCGCCGCGAAGAAGGTTCAGAGAGAAACATGCAAAAATCCTATTCAAAGCTGCTTGGAATTGTGGGAAAACCTAACACGGGAAAGTCAACGTTTTTCTGCGCCTCCACGTTGGCTCCAGCCGAAATTGCAAACTACCCCTTTACCACCATAAAACCTAACAGAGGAGTAGGATACGTACGAACGCCCTGCGTCCACGAAGAATTTAACGTAAAGGATACTCCTGTCAACTCGCTCTGCCTAGACGGCATCCGACTCATTCCCATAGAATTCATAGACTGCGCGGGGCTGGTGCCCGGCGCGTGGGAAGGAAGAGGGCTCGGCAACCAGTTTCTTGACGAAATCAGAAAAGCAGATGTGCTAATTCACATTGTTGACGCTTCAGGCGGTACAGACGCTGAAGGAAGAATTTGCAATTTTGGGGAACATGACCCGTTGGAAGACGTAAAGTTTTTGGAACATGAAATAACAATGTGGATGGCAAACATTCTAAAGAAAGACTGGCCGAAAATAGCCCGAACAGTTGAGGCAGAAGCCAAAGACCTCTTCTCGTTGATGGAGGAACGGCTTAGCGGTTTAGCAATAAAACGAAGCCACATCATTGAGGCTGCCCAGCGGGCAAAACTTAACACTGACAAGCCGACAAGCTGGAGCGAAGAAGACTTTCTGAGGTTTGTAGATACTGTGAGGCAGATAGCCAAACCCATGGTTATCGCAGCAAACAAGATGGATATACCTTGCGCTGAAGCTAACCTTGAAAAACTGAAAAAACTGAACTACCCTGTTGTTCCCTGCTGCACCGAAGCAGAACTTGCCCTACGAAGGGCAACAGAAAAACAGCTCATAGATTACAAACCTGGCGACTGTAACTTCAAAATCCTCCAGCCGGAAAAGATAAGCGAAAGCCAACTGAAAGCGCTGGAAATTATAAGAGAAAAAATCCTTCTGCGATTCGGCTCCACGGGAGTCCAAGAAGCAATAAACACCGCCTTTTACAAGCTGTTAAACATGATAACGGTTTACCCGGTTGAGGATTTGGAGCATCTAAGCGACCACAACGGCAAAGTGCTGCCCGACGCCTACCTCGTGCCCTACGGAACAACCGCGAGACAACTTGCATACCTAATTCACACAGAGCTTGGAGAAGGCTTCATCTACGCGGTGGAAGCCAGAGAAAAGAAAAGGCTTGGAGAGGACTATGTGCTGAAAGACCGAGATGTTTTATCGATTGTAAGTGCAAAGAAAAGAGCTTAATTTAGGCGCCAAACCGCCTCTTTCTGTTCTGAAAAGTTCTAACCGCCCGCAAAAGGTCAATCAAACGAAAATCAGGCCAAAACACGTCTAAAAAGCACAGTTCGCTGTAGGCAGACTGCCAAAGCAGAAACCCGCTAAGCCTCTCTTCGCCCGATGTGCGAATAATCAAGTCGGGGTCTTGCTTAGGCAAATAAGCAGTATACAAATACTGCTCAAAAGTTTCTTCGTTAACCTTTTCTGGGCTCAGTTTTCCCTTCTGAACGTCTTCTGCAATTTTCCGCGCAGCATCCACAATCTCGGCTCTTCCACCATACGCGAGAGCAAAATTCAGGAAATGGTCACAATATCCCTCTGTGGCCTTCTCCACGTCTGCAATCAGTTTTTGCAAGCTTTCAGGAAGCAGGTTGAGGCGGCCGATAACTTTGACGCGGACCTTGTTTTCGTGTATGCGCTTGTCGGTTAAAATTCTACGTAGGTTCTCGTCCGCAATGCGCATAATTTCTTCCACCTCCTTTTTTGGGCGGCGAAAGTTTTCTGTGGAGAATGAGTAAAGGGTTATAGACTTAACATCAAGCTTCAAGCACCAGTCAAGCAGCTGCTCAACTTTCTCTGCGCCTTTCTCGTGGCCTTTTTTGGTGTCAAGCGCCTTAGAAGAGGCCCACCTTCTGTTGCCGTCCAAGATTATGGCTATGTGGTTTGGTTTTTGGCCGTGTTTTATCTGGCGCCACAACCATTTCTCGTAAAGTTTGTAGGCGCCGATTGTTGATAGCAGCTTCTTAAACATCATTCAAACCTCGCGTTTCTTAGCGCGGTTGAACATGGGCATGTTCTCTGAGGTTTCAAGAGAAGGGTTTTTGCAGTTTCAATTAAGGTTTCTTGCAGTTTTGGCAGAACCCTTTTTGCTATCTTGGAAACTTCGGTTGCAGACAACCTTTCTTGTAGCCCTGCTGCTTTGTTTGAAGCGTAGCAGACTGTCGCATAACACATTTCCAGTTCTCTGGCAAGCACGACTTCTGGGAAACCCGTCATGCCGACGACATCGCAGC
>JAWAPV010000147.1:0-3564 GCA_038894255.1 Bathyarchaeia archaeon | reverse complement strand
GCAGAAAACAAATTGTCCTCGGGTCTGAAGGATATCCTGAGCCGAAATCGCCATACTTCGCTGCCAACTCGGCTATTGCCCTGTCTCTCTCTACCTTGGCAATTATCGACGCTGCGGAGACGACGGGGTAAGTTTGGTCGGCCTTGTGCTTAGAGACTATATCCATCTTGATGGTTAAGGCTTCTTGAATTTGCTGCTTGAAACGTTCTTCTGAAACGTCTGAAGCGTCCACGTAGGCTATGTTTGGCTTTAACTTGTTAAGCACTTTGGCCATTGTCAAAGCCTCCAGCCAATTTAGCTTGTGAAGCTTTCTGCCGTTCAAGACAACATCGTCAATTTGCCTCGGCGACAAATACTCTACGGCACAAGCTTCAGCCACCTGCCCTATTTTCACGGCTAACGTTTCTCTTGCGTGGGAGTTCAACTGTTTAGAATCCCTTACGCCAAGCGCGGCCAGCTTTGGAATAGCCTCTTCCCTAAGTAATACGCCTGCAATCACAAGTGGGCCTATGGCTGAGCCCCTTCCAGCGTCGTCAACGCCTGCAACAAGCATGAACCAACCCGCTTCCAACCGTAGATACCGCCGTTTAAACCTATAACATTTTGCGCCCTCCAACAATTAACATTGCAGCATGGCAAAGAAGGAATCGAATAGCTCTTTTTTCTGAAAGAAAATGGTGCCGAGGGCAGGGTTTGAACCTGCGACAACCCGGTCTTCAGCCGGGCGCTCTCCCAGGCTGAGCTACCTCGGCGTGCCTCTCCAGAAGAGTGGTGCAGTCTGATTTTAAAGTTTTCTGGATTATGGATAAGAGAATGGGTGCAAGTTACTCCGTTTGTTGTTGAAGAATGTTTAGGGAGAAAGGAGAATTCTCTATTGGTTTTTGCTTGCACCCGTGATGTATTTTTTGCATGTGAGCTTAAAAAGCTTTGCGAAACATTGTTACACAAGCCTTTTTTGGCTTGTCAGATTCGGAATCGCGTTTAATGATAAATCGTGGCGGGGAACATCCCTTAAAAGCCGAGGAAGGCTTTGTCGGTTTGAGGTGTAGAGCGGTGAAGACTGCGATAATCGTTGTGGAGCTGGTTGATGAGAGCGCCTTCGAAAGCAACGAAAAGATTAAACGCGAGCTTCTTGACTGGTTCTGTGAAGATGCAATTTCAATCCCGTGGGTCAAGACGGTTAGAGGCGTTACTGTCAGGGAAGAGTAGGCGGTTACAGTCTTGCGTAGTGGAACAGCAGGTAGCCGACGAAAGCAGATGCCATGAAGCATATAATCATTAAAGTTCTTTCGATGTCGCGTTTTTCCCGCAGTTCCTCATAACTTTCGTGGTTCCGCATTTGCTTGTCACCGCATTCTTTTTCGGTGTTGGCTGTGAAAGGTTTTATGAAACGGGGATCTGAATGGGGAAACCACAGTAAAGATTATGAAGGTTGAAGACTGAAGTGCATACTGCGCGGGCGCGTGGGCTCGTAGTCTAGTTTGGTAGGACGTCGCCCTCACGCGGCGAAGGTCCCCGGTTCAAGTCCGGGCGAGCCCACTTTTTGTGTGTCTTTTTGTTGTACATGTGCGCAAGAAGGTTTATTAAATATCAATATTCAATATATTTATCCGTGGGTGAAGCCGAAAATGCAGAGAAGCCTAAGCGTTTGGAAAGAAAGTGAAAACCGAAGTTTAGACGAGGACGAGGCGGACTACAAATGTAGCGAATGCGGAGAAGAGTTTCACAGACCAATTTTCGCCCGAAACACTTCAGGTGGCCAAACCCAAACCTACTACGCGTGCCCGCACTGCTTAACCGAGGTGGCTCAGCGGGCAAGCCAAAGAAGCGAGAAAAGTAGAGAATCAAGCGATTCGCTTAAAGAGATTAGGGTGCCTTCGGTAAAGCTTGAGGAGAAAACTGACTGCAGGCATTTTCTTGGTTTTCTTAAGAAGCGCCCAAAAGACATGGCTATTCCCGAGGAGTGCCTTGTCTGCGAGAGAATGATTGAGTGCATGGTGCATTAGCCGCGTGGTTGCTCGGTTCTGTTTAATGCTTTTGCTTTCGGGTTTAGGCTAGTTTTCTTTTTGCTTAGACAAGCTTTTTAGAAAGATAAAAAGAGATAATACAAACTTCCAAGGTATGTTAAACAAAAAGGTTGCTTATGGTTGATTCCGCTTAGGGACTTGAACCAGTCTGCGACAACGCCGCACGTGAACCGTTTTCTGCTAGTCGTGAACATAATTTTCTTTCTGGTTTTTTGGCTGTCAACCATGAATGTCTTGTTTGACGAACGCCTTGCCATAGACATGGTCGGCAACGGCACAGTAAGAGGCAAGTTTGTCATGTACGCCGACGACATACTACAGGGAAGAAGACTTTACACGCTTTTCTCGTCCATGTTCATGCACGCAAGCTGGTACCACCTGATGGGTAACATGATTTTTCTCTACGTCTTCGGAGACAACGTGGAGGACGCCTTTGGACACTTGAGCTACCTGTTCTTCTACCTTGTCTGCGGCGTTTCCGCTTCCTTTGCACAGATTTCCGCCGACCTCGCCATGTCGCTGGGCGTTCAGGGAATGCTTGGCGCGTCAGGCGCGATTTCGGGGATTCTCGGCGCGTACCTCGTGCTCTATCCTCGAGCCAGAGTTCTCACGTGGATTTTCTACGTGGTTCTGCCTGTTCCTGCCTTGCTGTTTTTGGGCGCGTGGTTTGCTTTGCAGTGGCTTTACGGGCTTTTTGACGTTGCTGGCGGGGTTGCCTACTTCGCGCATATTGGAGGCTTTATTGCGGGTATGGTTTTGGGTTTGACGGTAGGCAGAGAGCGGAAGAAAACTAGGGACAAACGCTTGCGGCTATGATTTTGGGGTCTGTCCGTCATAAGTTCTTCATCTTCCCAATCAGACTGGGACGGCGACATCATCCCCCGCTAATAGAACACCGTCCCCCACTATTATAAACGTAATGCCCTTGATAAAAAAGGAAGTCTTACCTTATGAGGCATTACCTTCTGTTTTTAGGTTTAAAATGAAATTTCCTTAAACAAGCAATAGGCTCTTCTTCTTAGTTTTGCCTATTTTTTGTTTTCTTGTACAGCGCTTTTATCGTGCCTGAAACCGCCACCACATGCAACGCCACCGCCCCGTCTCCAGCCTTCGTCACGGTAGCCAACGCCGCACGCACCATGTCAACCGCCGCGTTCGCAACACGCAAAACCGCCAAGCGCCTTTCCACATCATACTCAACAAGCATCAAACCCGTTTTGCTTGCTCCATACTCACCAAAAAGCTTCGTAACGCTACCCCATACCGCATCCAGTAGCTCTCTGGGCTCAACAGTTGACGCCGAATCAACCTTCAACGCCAAATACCGCCGCTTAACCTTCCTCAGCAATCCTTCCCCTTCCTAATCACGCGTATCCCAGGCGCCACAAACCGCGGGCTAAGCTTGGCTCTGTTGCGACTAACCATGTTAAGCGGGTTACTTGAAACCGCGTTTAAAGCCTCTTCACGCGTCATGTCAAAAAGCCCAGCCAAAGCTGCAACCTCAAGTGGTTTTCGCAAAAGCCACCTGTCCGAGGCT
>JAWAPV010000146.1:0-3595 GCA_038894255.1 Bathyarchaeia archaeon | reverse complement strand
ATCCCATCAAGCCGTAAACAGGAAAAACAGGAATTTCAATAACGTTTCCTACTTGGATTGGAAGCTTTATAAAGGCGAAAAACCCAACCGCCAAGAGAAAAACGCCATATACAATTAGAGATTTAAAGTTGTGGAAGGTTTCGGCTGTTCTCCAGTTTAAGCGTATTCCAAGAACAATATCCAAACAAGTAGCGGTGCAAAAAGCAGTATGGCGTAACGCTTATACCATGGAAGCAGTCTATCGCTGCAGTTGCCATTGTTGATTTTTCGTCTACTTCTATAAATGGATGGCAAGTCTGGTAGAAAGTTGCTGTAAAAGAACACGGCAAAACCCCAAAGCACGGAGCCCAAAACATTTACGCTGAAAAAGAAAAACATTAGAAACACGTAAAGAACGCTCGCCGGTAGAACCAGCCGCCTAAAAACTTTGATACATGATTGAACATGCTCAGTGGTTTCTTCCCTCATACGCCAAACGGGAAACTTCGACCTTATCTTCTGATTTATGCATTTAAACGAGTAAAGCACGAAATTGAAGGAAGCATGATAAAGCGTCGATAGAGCCTTCCTAATCCTTGACATGCAAGCTCACCCCTTAGACGCTTAGTGCCCTTCAATTTTTTCCAGGTAATCGGTTATCTTCTTTTGAAACAGAGCATTCTTTAAGAGGACGCTACGCATTATCCACCGTTGGATTGGAATTTGGAAACGTCCCGCAATAAACTGTAAGGCTTCCTCCAGCGTTTTGAACGTGTAAGGTTTTTGACGCATTGCATTTCTAACGTTCTCACGAACTTGCCAGACGCCGACAGGCATTATGTATCCTGGATGTGCCTCCCGAAGCACTATGACGGTGGCTTGGCGCTGTTCTTTGACGAGTTGCTCGCAAACCGCCAAACGCGCCGCGTAGTAGCAGCCGCCTATCTCTGCGTAAGTTGTGCGCCCCTCATAGCCTTCCCAGTCAGAATACATTGCAATGTTTCGCCCATGTGGGTTCCAAACAGTACCCGGATACCAAGCCTCTATGGATTCGTAGCTCCACTTTCCCGGAATCATTAAAACTTCGAAAATGTTGTCCAAATAGCGGGACTCGTAGACACGGTATTCGCTTATCTCCGGGAAAGTTTTCACTTTATCCATTAAGGCTTTAGAGATTATGCTATCCACAGCCGTTATGCTCCAACGCGTAGGCACAAGGCGGCGGTTCCGCTCTAAGCCGAAGGCGCCGACGCTGAAGGCTCGCTGAATCTTTGTGACCAGTACGCCTTTCTGGTAGAGTTCTAAAACGGCTTCAGCAGCCCTCAGATCCGTGTCATAATAGGCTTTTTCAATCTGGTGGTCCCAGCGGGCGTTTCCAACCCGCAAATCGCGGATAGGCGCAGAAGGCCCAAAAGGCTGAACCTCATCGTCCAAAACTATAAAGCCCCTAGGCTTTTTCTTTAAGAGAAGCTCCACGTCAACGGGTTTAACAGCTAAGGCGAGCTCCCGCGTCCTCTCAATAATTTTTCCAGCCTCCTCAAACTTTTGCACGTGAACACGATGCTTCCCACGAATAAGCATAGATCGAAAACCAACAATTTCATCTATAGATTTTCCAAACCAGAACTCCGGCAAATCGTAAAGGCTTGTGTCGTCTTGAACGGGTGGAACAAGCGGTCCAGCATAAACATACGGGTAACCGATTCTGCCCACAAAAACGCTTGGCGGAGAAGCCCCAGTAATGTCTTCGCTCTGCATCAACGGAACACTCTTCAGAAAATAGTTTGTCCTAACAATAATTGGACAGCGCGTCTTGCCGCACAGAAAACGCGAACCCTTGCATGCAACACACAAACCACTCCGAGAAGCCTTCACAACAACCTGACTCTCATCACAGCAAACATCAGCAGCCAAACCAGAATCCTTCAAAACCTCAAATAACCAAACATTAGGCGAAGCACTATCTTTACGCCTATGCGGAAAGCTCAAGGCTCTCGCCAAAACTGTTAAGACCCCTCACACTCATATCCTTTTTCAAACAGGTATCTTTTGAAAACCCATACTTGTATTAAGTGGCGCCCTGGCCGGGCACCGCCATTCTGGGTACAAATCCCTCCCCTTTTCAAGGTTCCTTTTTCATGCATTTCTCTGTCACCTTGGAAGGGGAGATTGTTCATTTTTGAACACCAGCATCAAAATACACCGCTGGGTGCCCTTATAAAGTTACGGTGAAATTTTTACTTACACTGATATTTTCAGCGTCTCTAATGGTAAGTAAGATGTCAAGGAAACTTGAACATCTAGTTCTTGATCTTCTTTTTTAGTTTTGCTTTTCCATTACTTGCAATTTTAATGTTTTGGGCAGGATAGTTGCTGGTGTCGTGTTTGGCATGTCTAGATGACGCCGATTTAAGGGATTTCTTGTCGGTTTTGAGAGTGAGTTCTCGTAATGTTTATGGTCGAGGGTTGAAGCTTTTTGAGCAGTTTTATGCTGGTCAGGGATCTTTGAGGGATTTTCTGGATCGAGTTGAACGGGATAGGCTTTTGCCTAGACGCGAAAGGAGGCGCATAGCTATGGAGGTTTTGAACGCTTTTGTGGTTTGGCTTCAAAGTCGCGGTTATGCGCCAAAAACCGTTAGGGTTTATGTTGGGGCTGTCCAAAGCCTAGCCAAATATTATAATATACCCATGAGCTTGCGTTATGTGCGTCTTCCACCAGCACAGCCAGTATACAAGAAGCATCCCTGGACTTTAGCGGAGATAAGCGAGTTTATAGCCGCCATGGACAAGCCAATGTACAGGAGCATTGCCGCTTCTATCCTTCAAAGCGGATTAAGCCTATCTGACTTGCTAACCCTAACATACGGCGACATCAAAGAAGAGCTTGAAAAAGGAACAACGCCATTATGCCTCGACTTGACAAGGAAGAAAACTGGCGTTCAGTTCATGACATTTCTTGGGACCTGGGCTGTCAAGCTTCTTAAGGAACATTTGGCAAACCAAAAACCCGAAAACACATCACCAATCTACAACGTGACCGCCAGAACTGTGCACGCCTATTTCCGTAAGACCGCCCAGAAATACGCAGGTGCGTTTGAAGGCAGAAATCCCTACAGTCCCCACTCGTTGAGGGCGGCCTTCCGCACGTTCCTAAGCGACCATAAAGTGGATCCGCTATACATAGAATATTGGATGGGCCACAAACTACCCGAACAGTTACGCGCCTACATAAACAAGAGCAGAGAAAGCTGGAGACAAACATACCAACAACAAGCAGAACCATGGCTAACACCACCACAATACAAAACGACGTTTAGCTGCAACTAACAGAAACATTTTGCAATTTTAGAATATCATATGGGTTATTCTATTCGAGACAGTTTCGTTGTTTCTTTTATGGCTTTAAGAAATATTTTTGGTTTTTCGGTGTGGATCAGCTTTATGCCTTTTCTTGGTTTGACCTTTTCTAATATAGTTTTAAGCTGATATTGGTAATAGTGACCTGACGCTCTTATCCTATACAATTCTATTCCCATCATTGAGAACCAGTTAGCTATGACTGTGTATTCTGAGCCTTCCTCAATTTGAGGCTCCGGTTCGGAGATTATTGCAAGGC
>JAWAPV010000145.1:0-3616 GCA_038894255.1 Bathyarchaeia archaeon | reverse complement strand
ACTTGGTGAAGTTCCTACGTGAGCGGTTAGCTGCGGCTCCTTGCTTCGGCGAATCTGCGGAAAAACTGTCTGAAACTGAGGAAAATCAGCAAGCAAGCAACCAAGACGGCGGCAGTGACGATTGTTGTTGCTGCTAAGAACACGAGTTGCTTCTTCAGAGCTTCGTCGCTGGACACGAGGGATAGGTAAGTGAAGTAGAAGGAAAGGAATATGGCTGTCGTCAGTGCGACAACCACGGCGGACTCTACCCTCAGACGGCAACACCTCTATGCCGAATCAGATTATGAACGCCAAAATTCAAATAGGCTTTATGAATCCAAACTAACGATTTAAGACAAGCATTAAACATACACTTTTTAAAGGCAACATGTCGCGGCGCCCATAATTTATGGGAACTGCCAAAATAATGTCAAAAATTGGTTTAGTAGCAACAAGGCTTCGCTTTTTAGAAAGTTCCATGCAAAAGCGGCTTATCCAGTTTTATTTCTTATTTCTGGCAGACTACAACTATAGCCATTAATATCAGCTCGGTCAGCGCTACCGATGCAAAGACCCCTGAGGTCAAGGGCGGGGCAAGGAAAAAGGTGAATATTCCCGCAGCTATCGGCAGAGACGAGACCGCTATTCCAGGCAGCATTATCATGATGTGGGTGGTCAGCCGAGAGTAGATGTTGCCTACTGCGAAGCCTTCTTTCCAAAACTTGTAGGCCAAAAGCACAAGTTCGAGCATGCTGGCGGCTGCAACAGCTCCGATGTTGGCTACGCCAAAAAGCAGTAGCTGAACTGGGTTTTTGTTTAGGTAAAGTGCCACTGCCAGCAAAGCGAACAGGGAAATAGTGTAGATGGACACGGTTAGCACAGTCTTGGCTGAGATGAGGGTTCTTTTTGTTAGGGGAAGGCTCCGGGTGTAGGTTGAGGCTAAACCCTCGATCATGAACATGGTAGGCGGCAGCATAATCACAATCAGGGAAATCCCCGTCAGCATGCCCAAGACGCCTGGAACGCCAAGCTCGCCGAAGGCTTGGAAAGAGAACGCGAGAACTATTGTTTGCAGCGTGGGCAACAGGAACAGGCTGGCGTACGAGGGTGAACGGGAAGCTACCTGCAGGTCTTTGCGGATTATGCCCAGCCACGCCACTTTGGGTTTGATCACCGTGTCTTTCACGGTTTCTCGTTTGGTAGAACCTAATCCCTTGACGCTTGCTTCTCTGATTGTTCGGGCAACCCAGCGGAGCATGTAAAACGCAAGCAGCAAGTAGCCTGAAGAAGCAGCAGCCGAGATTGCCAGCGTTGAAAGGTCTGTGCTGGAGAAGTACACGCCGTAAGAAAGCAGGTAGCTGAAGGAGAAGGGGTAGGTGGCGATTAAGAGGTACAGTTGGGAAGAAATGCTCTGAGAAAAGGCTCCGAAAATGGATACTATGTGTTCTGCGAGGTTGATTAGAAGGTAAACTCCGAGCGTGGGCAAAACCCATACGATCATAGAGAAAACCCGTGTCAACGTTTTCCACGCTGATCTGCCGCCCGAGGTTACTCGGCTGTAGAAGAACCTGGCAAGTCCTACGGTGAGGGCCAAGCCAAAGGTTTCAGTCACAAAAACAGCCAAAACAGCTATTGCGGCACCTGCGAGAGAACCGCCTATGAGAAGGTAGCCTGCCAAAAAAACTCCGGCTCCAGCTATTAGCGGGATGTCAAAAACCCTTACGAAGCAGATGAAGATGATGTTCGAAACGTCCTTTTTCGTTAGTGGCAGGGGGCCAAGCACGTCTGGCATTTTAGATGAAAAGATGGAAGTTACTACTTGTAGGCCTAAGAAGGCGATTAGGAACAGAACAGAAGCCAGATATGCTGAAAAGATGCTTGTGAGAACTAGTTCTCTTGGTTGGCTTTCTCCTGCGGTTTTTGTGGAGGCTGGAAGGAAAACTATGAAGCCTAAGACGGCTATGAATATTGTTGTTAGGATTTTGCTGAGCACGAGGTTGACTTCGGCGTTTTTGACAAGCTTTTTGATGTCGGCCGTGCCTTTGGTAGGCATTGCCGAGCCTGCGCGTAGAGAGAATATTGATTGGAATGAGAGTTCTTTGAAAACGGGTTTTGATAGGCGCCAAAGTTCGCGGAGCTTCACGGGTTGTTTGCCTCTTCTTCAAGGGCTTTCACGATTTCGTTCATGCCTTTTTCTTGCTCGGTGACTTTGAGAAATATTTCTTCAAGCGTTCCCTGCGCGTTTGCAACTAGCTTGCGTAGGTCTTCAACCGTGCCTTCGCTGATGATTTTTCCTTTGTGGATTATTCCCACGCGTGTGCAGAGTTTTTCAGCGATTTCCATGATGTGGGTGGAGAATATGACGGCTCCGCCTTTTTTCACGTGCAGGGTGATTAGTTCTTTGAGGATTTTTGATGCGCGTGCGTCCAGCCCGATAAGTGGCTCGTCGAGGATTAAGAGTTTGGGTTCGTGGAGCAGGGCGGCAACTATTGCCACTTTTTGCTTGTTGCCCATTGAAAGCGCTGCGATTGGAGTATCGAAGTAGGGCATAAGTTCAAAGGCTTCTGTTAGCCTGCTAAGCCTCATGTTGGCTAGGCGGATGTTCAAGTGTCTTATGGAGGCAACAAACTCTAAAAATTCTCGTGGGGTAAGCGAGTCAAGCAGTATAACTTCTTCGGGAACGTAGCCGATGAGGCTTTTGGCTTCCACCTCGTTTGAGACGGGTATGCCAAAGATTTCTGCTTTTCCTTTTTTTGGTTCCAGAATGCCTACAAGCACTTTTAGCGTGGTGGTTTTGCCTGCGCCGTTTGGCCCAAGTAAGCCGTAGATTTCGCCGCTGTTCACATGAAAAGAGAGGTTGTCGACGGCTATGAACGTGCCGTAGTGCACGGTTAGTCCTTCAATGTTAACTGCGAACTGTTGCATTAGTGTTCCTCCGTTGTGTTTGGCATGGCTGATATACTTCTTGTGAAACGAGCATATTTGCTCATTGGTTGCTGCAAGATAAGGTTTTTCAGTGTTCGTTTGGGGCTTTTGGGTAGCCTTCTTCTTCAAGTTGTATGGTTGTGTGGTCTATGCCGAATTCTGCTTCCAAAAGTTTGATGAGGTCTGAGGTGAGTTTTCTTCTGTCCGTGCCTTCGGCGACGACGACGTGGCAGCTTATAGCGCATATCTTGGTTGGGGTTATGCACCAAACGTGAAGGTCGTGAACCCCTTTAACTCCTTTTTGCTCCAATATCCTCTTTTCTACAGCCTTCACGTCTATGCCGCGGGGCACTCCTTCAAGGAGAATGTTTATGGATTCGCGGACAAGCTTGAAGGCTCCGTAGAAAATCAGCGCGGCAACCAACATGCTGAACAGTGGGTCCGCGGGATACCAGCCTGTGAAAAACATGATTACGCCCGCGGATATGACGGCTACTGAGCCTAGCATGTCGGAGAGAACGTGGAGAAAAGCGCCTTGGACGTTTAGGCTTTTGCTTCTTGAGTGGTGAAGCAGGACGGGGGCCAGGCCGTTGGCCGCCAAGCCGACTGTCGCTATGATGAGCATTTCAGAGGTGGCTACTTCGGCTGGGTTTTGCAGTCTTTGCAGTGCGTTGTAGAAGATGAGGGCTACGATTGCGATGAGGAACAGCCC
>JAWAPV010000144.1:0-3634 GCA_038894255.1 Bathyarchaeia archaeon | reverse complement strand
CAGCGTCAAAAAAACCCAACGTAGCTTTAAGCTCGCTTGTTTGGCTTTTGTTGTCCGTCATATGGTGGTCCATGTGATGTAGGTTTCTTTAGATTTTAGAATTGTGCTTCTTGCTGTTGAGTAGTTTTTGATTAGCTTTTGTTCGTCTCCCAGTATTGCCTCGTTTTCAAATAGTGTATCTTCGCCTTAAGCAAGTCCATGTAAAACTCCTCTTCTTTGGCGTGCATTTTCCCAAGAATTCTCGAAGCAGTTTCGGGGCCGACTCCTTTAACTTTTAAAGCAATTATCGCCTTTTTTCCGTAGCTTAGAATCAAATCTGCTTTGCGCCTAGCATGTGTTAACTCTTTAAGTTCTTCTTCGCCAAGTTCTTTTCCTTCTCTCCTTTTGTGCAGTATTTCCGCCAGCTGCTTTGCATCTTGATTAAAATGCAGAAGTGTTAGCAAACTTGAACCGCAGTTTCCGCATAATGGTTGGTCGGAAAGGTTTCTGATTCTCTCCTCAGCCGTCCATTCGCCGCATTTTAAGCACAACAGCCTTACAGTTCTTACGTCAATCGCGCTCTTCATTTTCTGAAGGTTATCCCGTAAAACGTGTTCTGGAGCCATCAACTCTGAAACATCGCTAAATTTTTCGAGAATGTGAAAAGCTAACGGCGTGGGTTTTTCACTGCGATAAACCGTGCTTACCTTTATTTTTCCGTTGCGAACATCGAGGACAATCTCTTTCGTCTTTGCCACATCAACTTTTTCAATCATGGCTTCATGGATAGTCTCGTCGTAAATAGGGGTGTCTCCGAACATGAAAGGCAATCTGCTCTCGGTTTCGTTGCCCATTGTTTTGCCACGAGGTAAAGCGCCAAACCGTTGCGCCACAAACCGCATCTTATACGTGAACGGAAACTTGACATCCAAATACTTGCAGAAAGCCTCTTCAACCTCTTCCTCAGACAAGCCAAAAATCAAGGTGGTGAGCCTTTCTAACTCGCGTTGCGTTAGCTTGCGTCCTGTTTCAATGAGGATTCGGTAACCATCGTTCCACCAGCCAACAATAACTTCCTGCTCAGAAAGCACGGTGTCAAAAACTCCGCCCAAAGTACGGTTTACAATTTCGCCGAAACACGCGTGCACGATCAAATACTTGTCAAAAGCCTCAACAACAATGTGCTTGTCGGTAGGCAAAGGAGCACCTTGCTCAATATGCTCTTGAACCTCTTTAACTGCCTCAATTAAAGCCGCTTTATTTGTGGAAAATTTTTCCGCAACTTTTTCTGCTGCAACTTCAGCATCTTTTATTTCTTTCAATGTTTTACAAATTTCTTCTCGCATGGCCCCTGTTTGCTTAGCCAAATCCATAGGCAACGGGATCATCTCGCCGTCCCAGCCTGGAATCGCCGCCAACGGGTCTTCTGAGGGAACTACGTAAACTGTGCCTGTTTTCTCTTCTATTTGGACAATTCGCCATACTTTGCCTCTGACAATTATGTTTAAGCCGACGCGGGCGTTGAGAGCCATGAACTCGTCGCCCAAAACGCCTATTTTTCTGTCAGTGACGACGTTAACCATGGGGTATCGTTTTTCGTCTGGAATCATGCTCAAGTTCTCAAAATAGTATTTTCTTGTCTTGCCAGTTTTCTTCACAAGTCTTTCCTCTTCGTCATATTTCACTTCTCCGAGGCGCTCCAAGAAGCTAACAACATCCAAAAGCTGATCTTCTCGCAGTTTCCGGTAGGGATAGGCTCTCCGCAAAATAGAAAGAAGCTCCTCAACTGCGACAACATCTTTATCCATTAATATGCCAACGACTTGGTGTGCAAGGACGTCCAATGCGCCTTCATGGATTGCTACTGGTTCCAGCTTACTTTCGTAGGCGTTTTTGACGGCTGCGACAGATTCCAAAGTGTCATCTGGAAAAGCTGTGATAATTATGCCTTTGGAAAACGTGTCCCAGCGGTGGCCGCTTCTGCCCACTCGCTGTACGAGGCTGTAAACTTGTCTAGGTGAAAGATACTGTATGACTAGGTTGACTGTGCCGACGTCTATGCCCAGCTCAAGAGTGCTCGTGCACACGAGGGCTTTCAGTTTTCCAGCCTTAAAATCGTCTTCAATCTGTGTTCGCTCTTCCTTTGAGAGGCTGCCGTGGTGAACCGCAATGTCCTGTCTGTTAAGCTGGCTAAACTTGTGTCCAAGCATTTCCGCGTTTTGTCTGCTGTTCACAAAAATGAGAGTTGACTTATGGGCGTCAACAAGCTCGACGATACGTCTAATTCTCGCAGCGGCTTCAGGCGTTGTCCCAAGCTTATCCGCCAAGTCATAGTCAACATCAATCGGCGCTGGCGCTTCAACATGATACCTATACTCCTTAAACAGCGAGGCTTGCACAATTCTTATGGGTCTGTCGGTTCCAGCTACAAACTGCGCCACTTCGTTTGGGTTTCCAACAGTAGCTGACAAGCCTATTCTCTGAAAGTCTTTGCCAACAATCTCCCTTAAACGCTCCAAAGCCACAGTAAGCTGAACTCCGCGTTTGTCCCCAGCCAGTTCATGTACCTCATCAACTATAACATGCTGAACACTTGCCAAGTGCTGTTTCATTCTTGAACCCGGCAAAATCGCCTGCAAAGTTTCAGGAGTAGTCACAAGCATGTTTGGTGGGCTAATGGCCTGTTTTCTTCTTCGCTTAAGCTCGGTGTCGCCATGTCTTACCTCAACTGAAAGGCTTAGCCGTTCAGCCCAGGCCTTAAGTCGTTTGAGCATGTCTCTGTTTAAAGCTCGCAAAGGCGTAATGTAAATAATTGAAATACCCCTTTCCTGTCGATGCTGGATAAACTTTGAAAAAATAGGCAGTAGCACAGCCTCGGTTTTGCCACTTCCCGTCGGAGCAATCAATAACACGTTTTCCCCAGACAAAATCGGCTGAAAAGCCAGAACTTGCGGCGCCGTTGGCTCAGTAAACCCAAACTCCGCTAACATGTCTTGCACAGGCTTACACAGCAAACTGAAAACGTTGGAACCTGAAAACTTGTTGCTCATTCGCCTTTTGTCGCCATAAATCAAATGCGCAAACAGAGAACTTATCTTTTACTCAGCAAATTTTCTCCAACAAAACTTGAAGCTTCATGCTTATTCTGCCGACGTGCAACTAATAGTTGAAGAAACTACTCCAGTTCTTCTTCTATCTCTTTCTCTATCTCAGTTTCTCCCTGTTTAGCTATGCAGAAGAAACCAAACCCTATCACTAACAGGAAAATGCCTACAATCAAAAGGTATGGAGTCAGAGACGCAAAAAAGGGGTCTTCATTTCTAGAACTAAAGTATGCGCTTGCTAAAGAAAGAAAGCCAAAGAACACCGAAAAGTAACAGACCATCCGGCACTGGTCGGGTCTCAATTTTTCCACTTTCTCGAGGTTACTAACTATAATATGCTTTTACCGTTATTTACCTTTTTTGATAAAGTTCATATTTTTCAGAGGCTCTGCCTACAAATAGACTATCGGAAATGCAAGTTTCAGACACGCCTCTTCTCTCCATTCTATTGATGCTTTCTTGGTGAACTTGCCGCTTTTAATAACCTCGCTTATTGCTGGGCGCAAAGGCTCTTCTCTGCTGCAAAAGACCACTTCGCCCAAATCGTTTGA
>JAWAPV010000143.1:0-3652 GCA_038894255.1 Bathyarchaeia archaeon | reverse complement strand
GATCTTAATATGCTGTTTTTGCCGAGTTGGTCATTATTGTTTTTATGCCGAGCTTTTCGGTCCAAGAGACTACGGTGCATACGCCTGCAAGCACGTGGCCGCCGCTTTTCTCGATTATGCTGACGTGTTCTCTTGTTTTGTTTTTGACGCAAGGTGACGTGCATACCCAGAGTTCCGTGTTGTTTTTGACCTGTTTTCCTCTGGTTTGTTGCGCGATTTTTTTGATTTCTTCTGCTGAGCAGTGGGGGCATCCGAGGAAAACGAGGTCGGGCTGGCTGGTGGAGGCTGTGGTTAGGTCTTCTATAGTTTTTTCTATGTCCCTTTTTTCTATAGTAATCTTTTCTAGCTTGTTTGTTTTCCACCGCGAGTCTTCTGTGTAGAACATGCTTGTCATTCCTGTCGAAGCTATGGCTGCGCTGAGCTGTTTAAGACAGTTTTCTGGAGCGCCGTCCAAACCTTTTATTATGGGGATTTTGTCGGCTAATAGTTTGCCCAAGAACGCGCCTAGGGCGCCGTATTCTGTTTCGTTGCCCAGTTTTGTTTTGACTTCAACCAGAATTTGTGGTTGTCTGTTTTCTTGTCGGTGAATCCCGTAATCAGGCGTTTTGCCGGTCACTGCGGCGGCAAGCGCGCTTGGGCCTCCTTCACGGTTTGTCCACGCGTTTAGAATTGAGTTGGCGTAAACCACTGCAGATGATTCTGCCCATGCGAGGTGCGAGCCCCGGGCAGGCTTTTCAAGGTAATAGGGAGTGCATGTTAAAGATTGTGCAAATCCCATTCTTTTGAATTGCTTCACGATGAGCGTTTGTTTTTTGTTGATGTTTGGGTCAAGTTTTTTGTTTAAGTATTCTCGGTCTGAACCTTGAGGGTTAATTGTTGACCTTACTTTTACCTTTGCGCGGTTATCAGCGAGGGCTTTCAGAAACTCTATTGGTGCGTCTCCTAAGGTTTTGTAGGAAACACCTGAAACGTGCGCGGAGTCTATTGGAATAAGCTTTTTTGCGCCGAACAGTTCGCCTAGGCGGACAAGGATTTTCATGCAGACCTGGTTTGCCCAGCCATTTTCGCCGTTGAGAACGCGTTCTTCTTCTCGTGTCAGATACATTCTTGTTTATAGCTCCGTTTCTTTTTGAGAAGAGTGACTATGCCTTTGGTGGCGTCGACATCTACTGTGTCGCCTGTTGCAATCTTGCTGATGTCTACTTTGTCCATCATCGGGATCTCCGCTATTATTGCCCCAACAACCACCACTGGGTCAGCTGTTTTATTCAGTATCGCTTTTGGTGCCAAGCCCTTCTTTTTTAGGGCGTAAAGTACGTAGCTGCCGACTGTTGAGCCGTGCCCGTGTGGAAAGCATAGGACCTTGTTTTTTACGCATTTTCCGCAGAGGTCGTGGCTTTTTTCTATGATTTTTCCGTCTGCGGGGTTTATTCCTCCGAGGAAGCTTATTGGTTTGCTGGTGACCAAAGCTTTTGCTTCGCAGTGACCCTCAACGATTGTTCTTCCTTTTAACGTTTGCTTCCTCATTTTGTTTTCACGTTTAGTAAGAGATCTTTGCTGTTGCCGGCGTTTCGCCGAGGATTTTCACGGATGCCGCGCCTACTTTTTCACGGTTGGCTTCGTCTGTGTAAACGCGGAGTATGTTTATGAAACCTCGAAGAGTTTCGAAAACTTTGGAGATTTCGCTTAGCTTTTGTGGAACCTTTTTCCCGCTTGGGGTTTTGTGGAATATTGGGATTTCCATCGGCTCCATCAGCGCTGAGTGGTGGTAGGGCACGGATGGAACTGTGGGAACGTCAATTATTACCTTGTCGGGGGTGATTTTTGCTTTTTGCGCGATGTCTTCTTGCAGTTGTTTCCGATATGCTGGACGGCTGAAAATGTTTGAAACCATGGTGTCTTTTTCGTAGAAGGTTCTTTCGTATGCGCATTTCAGCATTTTTCTTTTTTGAAGGTTTTCGATGATTTCTCTTGATTGCTTACAGTTTTTCAGCATCGACCAAACAGTGTAGTCGTCCATTGCGAGGTACTCTTCTGGAGTTTTGAAGCTTGTTAACCCCAGCTCGCCATTTGCTTTCTCCATCGCTATGGCAAGCATTATTTGCGCGGCTCTGCCCACGCGGTGAAAATAAATGCTTTTGAAAGACTCTATTCGCGCTATTATAAGCGATTCTAGGGCTGAGAGCGCACCTACGTCCACAGCCAAGCTTCCATCGAGCACGTCCAGCGTGTGAATAAGGCGGAAAACGTCGATGAAACCGTATTTTGCGCCTGTGTGGTATGTGTCGCGTACTATGAAGTCCTGCTTGTCCACGTCAACTGCACTACTTATTATTTGGTCGAGAAACTCGTTCTTGGGTTTGTGCAGCCTGCCCACGGCCAGTTTTCCAATTTCTTTTGGGTTTAACCCGCTTTTCTTAATTATGTCTTTTAGTTCACTGTTTTCTATTATCCACTGGGTTAGGTCTTCGTGGGTTTTGTGCAGCTCCTTGTCCAGTAGCTGCTCGAACACATGCGAAAAGGGACCGTGCCCAACATCGTGAAGCAACGCTGCTATCTTCAGTGTTTCTGCAGTTTCCTCGTTGACGTATTTTGAGAGGTTTGGGTTTTCGACTGCTTCGCCTGCTAGGTGCATGACGCCGACGGAGTGTTCAAAGCGGGTGTGGTTGGCGGCTGGGTAAACGTATTCGGAGCCTGCTAGCTGCCGAAGCCTTCGCAGTCTTTGAACAGGGAATGAGTCGATTATGTTTTTTTCTTGTTCTGTTATGTAGATGTATCCGTGTACTGGATCTTTGATTTCTCCGCAGTAGTTTTTGGGCATCAGGCTTTCCTCATTTGGATAGCTATTATACGTCTTTACATTTATAACGTCTAACGCTTATGGGGTATTAAGGGTTGAAGATGCTGAAGAAAGGCTTCTTTGTTTGTATAGAGGGGTTGGACGGCTGCGGAAAGACCACCCAAGCAAAGCTGCTTGTGGAAAGGTTGAAGGAAAGCTATAACGCGGTTTACACGGCGGAGCCCACAGAGGGGCATATTGGACGCTTCATTAAGGAGTATTGCTTACACGGCTCTAATCGTGGTTCCGCGGTTGTTGAGGCTTTGCTGTTTGCAGCAGACCGCTTTGAACACGTGCATAACGAAATTGTTCCTGCTTTGAGGAAGGGCATGCTGGTTGTTTCTGACCGCTACTTGTATTCTTCTTTGGCTTATCAGGGCGCTGCTGGAGTCGACTTGGACTGGATTAAGCGTGTTAACGAGCATGCTGTGCGTCCTGACCTTGCTTTGTTTGTTGATGTTGAGCCGGAGGTTGTTATGGGCAGGTTGAAGTTGAAGAAGTCGGTTATGGAGAATTTGGCTACGCAGCGTGCGGTTCGTGAGGTTTATTTGAGGTTTGTTGATAGTGGGGAGCTTGTTTTGGTTGATGGCAATCAAACGAAAGAGAAGGTTTCAGAGGAGATTTTGGAGAGGGTTTTGAGTTTTCTGGAAAGAGTTTGCTAGGTTTTCAGCAGTTTTTTGGCTGCGTTTTCGTTGATTTTTGTTATTATGAAGTTTGTTAGGTCTTCGGGCATGGTGTGTCTTGGCCCTTTTTCATGGAAAAGCCTTCCACCCAATGCTGTTGATATTATAGTGCTTGTTCTCTTTATTGGTA
>JAWAPV010000142.1:0-3684 GCA_038894255.1 Bathyarchaeia archaeon | reverse complement strand
ACATTCAACAAGCTACATACACCCCTAATTAAGAGAGGAAAAGTTTGAAAGTAAGCATAGTGTCTCTGACCTGCTGTGCCGGCTGCGTATGCTCCTTTATGAATGCTGGGCAGGCTTTGCTGGAAATCCTTTCAGAAGATTTAGACATCGTATATTCACCAACGTTTGTCGACCTTAAAGAAGTGCCCAGTGTTGATTTAGCAATAGTGGAGGGTGGTGTTAGAACCAAGGAAGACGAAAAACTCATCAGAGAGGTTCGAGCCAAATCCCGCATTCTCGTTGCCTTGGGAATCTGTGCGACCCATGGCGGCATAACAAGCTTGGGAAATGTAACTTCTCTAAAACGCCTACTAGAAAAAGAGTATTCCATTATCGAAGCAAAGCTTCCAGAACTAGAAGACTTCATGTATCCCATATGCAACTTTGTTGATGTCGACTACTACATACCTGGTTGCCCGCCAATGCCCCTTTTGATAGTTCACAGCCTCAAAAGTATAGTTGCGGGCAAAAAACCTGAACGGCACAAAAGCGTTGTTTGCATAGAGTGCCACAGAAAAATTGTGCCTGCAAAGCTTGATAGGCTTTATGGAATTTACGAGAAGGAAGCTGATCCCAACCTTTGTTTGGTTAGTCAAGGCTTCATCTGTTTAGGTTCTCTTACTCGAGAAGGATGCGGCGCGCCTTGCCCAAGAGGGAATTTTACCTGTTTCGGTTGTCGTGGACCTGCAGACTCATTTCTTTACAGGTCAGCAGACCTTTACACGCTTCTCGTGAAGGTAATTGCGGCAAGAACTGGAATCTCGGAACAAGCAGTTCGAGAAGAGCTGTATCGCAACCCGTTCATTTTTCACACTTTCATCTTCTCAAAGCTGGAACGCTTTAAAGCCTTGGAGAGAATCATTTGAGCTTCAAAAGAGAGATTACAATTTCGCCTACAACGAGGATAGAGGGTCATGGAAGAGTTACGATAACCCTTGATGATTCTGGAAACGTTTCAAACGCCTATTTCTACGCGACAGAAATTCGCGGTTTTGACTATTTCCTGAAAGGAATGGAAGCTGAGAAGCTCCCCTTCATCATTTCGCGGATATGTGGCGTATGCTCAACCGCGCACGTAATTGCTTCCGTCAAAGCCATAGAACGCATCTACAAGGTTGAAATCACTGAAACTGCAAGAAAACTCCGCGAACTCTTGCTTATGGGCCAAATAATCAGCAACCACTCCCTTGTCTACTACTTCTTAACCCTTCCAGACTTCTGGTTCAGCCCAGAAGAAGACCCGTCAAAAAGGAACACTTTCCAAATAATGCGAGAAAAACCGGAAATAGGAAAAAAAGCAATAGCTCTCCGAACCTTCGCGGCTCACATCTTAAACATAGTTGGAAAACGGGACGTCCACATAGTTTCAGCAGTTCCAGGCGGACTAA
Source organism: Bathyarchaeia archaeon (assembly GCA_038894255.1). GTDB lineage: Archaea > Thermoproteota > Bathyarchaeia > Bathyarchaeales > Bathycorpusculaceae > JAWAPV01. The sequence continues at coordinate 2,257 of JAWAPV010000142.1, read as the reverse complement.
TAAACCCGTTAAAGGAAGAAGAAAGGCGGAAGCTGCTTCAAGAAGCAAAAGAAGCTTGCGCCATAGCAAAAGAGGCGCTTGAACTGGAAAGAGACCTTTTCGAGAAAAACTGGCCTGAGTTCAGAAAGGCTGGAGACTACCCGACATACTACATGGCTCTAACGAAAAACGGCTCGCTGGAAATGTATGAAGGAAAAATTCGCGTTATCAACGCAGATGGCGAAACTGTCTTTGACTTCCCACCGCAGGATTACGCAGGTTATGTTGAAGAGAAAAAACTTGGGTGGACCTATGCAAAATTTGCCTATTTGAAAACGTTGGGTTGGCCAATTGGAACAGTTCAAGTTGGGCCAACAGCAAGAATGAACGTCAACGCAACCATCACAACTGACACCGCCCGTAAAGAGTTGGAAGAGTTTAAGAGAAAGTTCGGAAGCCCCGCGCACGCGACGCTACTTTTTGACTACGCCCGCATAATAGACTTAATGTATGCTTGTGAAAAGACTCAACAACTTTTAGATGATGAGAATTTAACGCGGACAGACGTTAGGGTCAAAGTAAAGCCTAAAGGTGGCAGAGGCGTTGGAGCGGTGGAAGCGCCTAGGGGAACGCTGTTTCACGACTACGTTTTGAGCAGAAATGGCAGGTTGAGGGCGATGAAGCTGGTGATACCTACACAGGTTAACAATGCGGCTATAAACCTGAACTTGAGGGATGCTGCGTCTGAGTTGATTGTTAAAGGTCAAGTTAAACCTGGACTTTTGAATAGAATAGAAATGGTGATACGAGCTTATGACCCATGCATAAAGTGCGCAACAAGGCAGGTTGGAGACAGATTAACTGTTGAGGTAAGAGACAGCAGTGGAAAGCTGCTCGAAAAACTTGAATAGCGCTATGGCAAGATAAGTATGGCTTGTTTTGGGCAGTTTACTTGGCAGGCTCTGCACATCGTGCAGTTTTCTTCGTTCGCTATCTCTGGCTTTCCGGTTTTCTTTATAATAAAAACTGCCGCGGGGCAGATTTCCACGCAGAGCCTGTAAGGGTCGCCAACGCATTTGGCGTAGTCGACTACTATTTTGACCAAGGCTATCTCTCTTGTTTATTAGGCTTTTAGAAACTATTAAGCTTTCTTGCATAAAAAAAGGAAAGGCGGTATGAAGGTAGCTATTTCAGTGCTTGCTCTAGTCGCTTGCTAACTTCGTTCCAGTTAACAATGTTCCAAAAGTTTTCCACGAATTTGGCGCGGTCATTTTTGTAGTCAATGTAATATGCGTGTTCGAAAACGTCTAAGACCATGATTATTCTGAACATGGGGTAGACGTTCATGTTATGCTTTTCAATTTGCATAATCAGCAGCCTATTTGTCTGTCTGCACAGCGTCAGCGCAGCCCATCCTGAGCCTTCTACGCTTGTTGCGGCCTGTGAAAACTCTTTCTTGAAACGTTCAAAACTTCCAAACTCAGCATCAATCATCTCTGCAAGTTTGCCTGAAGGTTTTCCTCCTCCGCCATTGTTTGGAGGAGCCATGTTGCTCCAGAAAAGTGAATGAAGAAGGTGTCCGCCGATGTTGAACGATAATTCTTTTAACGTGGCCTTTATGTCTATGTCAGCATTTTCTTTTCTTGTTTTGTCTAGTCGCTGTAGAATGTTGTTTGCGCCTGTAACGTAGGCGTTGTGGTGTTTTTGGTGGTGTATTGTTAGTTGCTGTTCAGAAATGTAGGGTTCCAGCTCCTTGTAACCGTAGGTCAGCGTTGGCAAAACATAAAACTTTTCCATGACGATTTCACATCCAAACCTAACAGTTTAGCAATTGCATTTATACTTTATCATTTAAGCGACTCCAACAGCGGCGAAATGTCCACGTCCAGAATTGGCATTTCAGTGAGGGATTTGCCTTGCAGATGCGTTAAGCCGTCACGGTATGTTGAGCGTTCTTCTTTGTAGAATATGCCTATGGGTATCCGCTCGCCCCACTCTAAGCTTTTTTCCAAAGCCTTTTGCCAGTCAGCATAATCGTGCCCTGCCTCATCGAGCTTGTAAACTCGCTGGCGGAACCAATCATAAGTGTTAAGATAGTTGAACGTTACGCAAGGCTGAAACACGTCGATATAGCTGAAGCCTTTATGCTTAAGCGCCTCAACGAATAAGCTTGTCAAGTGTTTTGGGTCTCCAGCGAAACCTCGAGCCACAAACGTGCCGCGGCTTATGAGCGCATGAGCCAACGGGTTTAACGGGTAAACCGTTGAGCCGAAAGGTG
>JAWAPV010000141.1:0-3714 GCA_038894255.1 Bathyarchaeia archaeon | reverse complement strand
TGGGATGAAAGCAAAAAGTTGACTTTTGCAGAGTACATAAGCGCGGCAAAGCTGACTTACGCTGAAGCGAAAAATGCTTAGTGCTTCCGTCTGAACCACCTTTTTATCGTGCTTTCTAATTCAGATTCGGATTTCACAAACGATTTATCAAACGCTCAAGGAAGGTTCACTCTAACCCACATAGCTTCAGAGGACAAACATTGTCATCAAACTCGCTCAACAAGGCTATTCTTGCGGCCGTTGAAGAAGGCTTATCCACATTAGGAGACTCGCCTAAACAAGCCATATTCTACCACTTGGAATCCTGCTTCAAAATAAAGAAGGAAGAAATCCCGCTAAACTTGACAGACTTCGGAAAAGCCTTGGAAAGACTTTTCGGAGCTGGCGCACCTTACCTAGAAAACCTAATCGTTCAGCGGCTCCACGAAAAACTTGGCTTAACTGGCGAAAACAAGCAAAACTGCAGCCTTGAGGAGTGCATGCGCAAAATTAAGAAGGAGCTAAAACCGCAAAGGAAGCTTGCCAGATGAACAAGCAGCTTGAAAGCCACACGTTAAAGCAACTTTCGCTTTTATGCGACGGAATCGACGAGGCAATATACGTAATAGACCCACAAACCTACAAAATACTTTTCGCCAACAAAAGAACCAAGGAGCTTTTCGGCAAATCCATCACGGGCAAAAAATGCCACTCAGTTTTCTGTCAACAACCAGAGCCCTGCGACGATTGTCCCAGCAAGAAAGTTTTAGGTCGCAACGTCGGCAAAGCATATACGCTGGAGCAACAAAACCCACGGAACAAGCACTGGTACATAAGCACGTACAAGGCTATTTGCTGGCCTGGAAAAAAGCACGCGAATTATGTGTTTTCGCTTGACATAACCAAGTATAAGATGCTTGAGGATTCGCTGAAGGAGAATGAAGAGTTTTTCCGTTATATAATTGAAAATTCTCACAGCGCCATCGTCATTTTGAATGACGTTTTTCGGATTATTTATGCAAACAAAGAAGCTGAAAACTTAAGCGGCTATTCATCGAAAGAAATTGTTGGGCAAGATTTCAGAAAGTTCATTGGAGAAAACAAAAAAGAAGAAGCACAAAAAAGTTACCTGAAAGGGCTTCAGAGAAAAAACGTAATTTTCAATTGCGCATTTGAAATTGTTAGAAAGGATGGCCAGAAAAAAAATGTAAAGGCTAAAAGTTTTACAATGAATTCTAAATGTGGCAGACCGTACACGGCAGTCCAGTTGCTTGATGTCACGGAAGACAGGAAAGCTGAGCGTGAAAGAAAGCATTTTGACGAGTGCATTTCAGCGTTAAACGGTTATGGCCAGAATTTGAGCTTGGCAAAGGACATGACTGACATTTACAAGTTGACGCTTGACGCTATGCAGAAAATTCTCGGGTTTGAATATGCAAGCATCCTTATGATTGAGGGCAACAATCTTTGCCTAAAAGAACACAGTGGATATTCTTCCAACTTTGGCTTGAAACTTCCTCTAGACGGGAAGAAAGGCATAACCGTCAAAGTGGCAAGAACAGGAAAACCCGTAATCATAGAAGATGTTACTAAGGAAAAGGCCTATGTTAAGGGAGGCGAAGGAATACATTCGGAACTTGTTGTTCCCTTAAAAATTGGAAAGCGAATCCTCGGCGTTATAAACGTCGAAAGCAAAAAAGTAGCCGCGTTCGGAGAAGAAGACAGGAAACTGCTTGAACTACTTGCTTCACACGCATCTATCGCAATGAGCAACCTGCGCAGACGTGAGCGGCTACACAGAATTTCTCAGAACCTGGAACATTTAATGAAGAGCACAACCCAGGTCATGCGGATTAAGAACATGCACAAGAGACTTAAGGTTATAGCTAATGCCATTCAAAGGTTTGGCTGGCGAAGCGTGGCAATATCGCTTAGGAACCATAGTCTTCGAAGAATAGACATTGTTAGCGTGGGATTACCCAAAAAGGAAAGTATGCTTTTAAGGAAAAAACAGATGCTGCCAAGCATGTGGAGAAAACTGTTCGGCCCAGAACTGGCAAAATACAGGATAGGCGAATTTTATTATCTGCCATGGAACGACCCGTGGGTTCGCGAAAACATCCATACAAACCCACGCAAAAACCACATAAAAAAAGTAGCCAATCACTCAAAAACTTGCAGCCAAACGCTAGAAAGCACGGTTAACTGGCACCCAAAAGATCTGCTTTACGCGCCTTTGTGCACGCCTGAAGGAAAAACCATCGGCATTTTAAGCATGGACGACCCTGAAGACGGCCGCAAACCAACTAAGGAGTCTTTAGCCCCCTTAGAAATCTTCCTTCACCAAGTAGCCATGGTAATTGAGAACGCTCAGCTTATAGAAGAGCTTAAGGAAGCAAGAGAGCTACTTGAGCAAAAGGTGGAAGAAAGAACAAGAGAACTGAAGAAGTCTCAAGAACAGCTTTTGAAAGCGCAGAGGTTCGCTGTTATAGGCGAATTAGCAGGCATGATAGGCCATGACCTGCGTAATCCTTTAACAAGCATCGCCGGAGCCACATACTTCGTGAAAAGGCAGCTTGGCACAAACAACATCAAAAAAATTGAAGAAATGCTTAATCTCATCGAAAAGAACATCGCGTACTCAAACAAAATCATAAACGACCTTTTGGACTACTCACGAGAAATTTGTTTGGATTTCTGTGAATGCACGCCAAAAAGACTGGTGCACGAAGTGCTTTCCCTTGTGGATATTCCCAAAAACATCACCGTGGTTGATCAGACAAATGATGAGCTGAAACTGAAGGTGGATGTTGAAAAAGTCACGAGAGCTTTTGTTAACATTGTCAAAAACGCGGTTGACGCCATGCCCAACGGCGGAACGTTGACGATAAAGTGTCAAAAACGCGAAAACGCAATAGAATTTGCTTTTTCAGATACGGGCGTAGGCATGTCAAAAGAAACCATGCAAAAACTATGGACGCCCCTATTTACCACAAAAGCAAAAGGCATGGGCTTTGGCTTGCCCATCTGCAAGCGCATCATAGAAGCCCACAAAGGCTCCATAGCGGTTAGCAGCGTTCGAAGAAAAGGCACCACATTCACAGTCACGCTTCCTATAGCGCCGAAAACAGAAGATGAAGGAGGTGAAAAAATATGGATAACCCAGCCAGAATACTCATTGTTGACGACGACGAAAACATAAGAAAAGTCCTTGAAGCAATCCTCGAAGAGAGAGGATACCTCGTTGAATCAGTGGACACTGCGAGAAAAGCGATAAACATAACAAAAAAGAAAACGTACAATCTGGTGCTAATCGACATTCGGCTTCCAGATATGGAAGGCACAGAACTTCTTTCGCGAATAAAGGACACTGTTCCCCGAATGCGGAAAATAATAATTACGGGCTATCCCACGCTGCAGAACGCGATTGAAGCAGTAAACAGGAAGGCTGACGCGTACATAATGAAACCTTTCGACGTGGAAAAAGTCTTGAACACAATAGCCGAGCAGCTGCAGAAACAAAAAGAAGAAGAGCAGTACAGCCAAGACAAAGTTGCCCAGTACATCGAAAGCCGCGTACTTGAAATAAATGCTGCAAGACCCTCAGCTCAAATAAAAAAATGTTAAAGTCCCATTCCTTTCTAACTATTCTCTCTCTAAATTGTTTAACAATTTCTGGTTAGGTTTTTGGACAAAATTTTCCAATGATGCCGAACCTCGAAGCCTATCTTCTTT
>JAWAPV010000140.1:0-3743 GCA_038894255.1 Bathyarchaeia archaeon | reverse complement strand
GCTTAATGAAGGTTATTTGTTATATAAAAATTTCGAGCGCTCCGCCCAATATCACATATTTAGTTTCGAGTTGATAAAAACGAGAATTTTGTATAAGCTCCAATTATCTGGGTAATTAAAATCTTTATTTGCTGGAAAATCTAGAGGAGAGGGGTAGACACCTTACTGTTAGCGTCTATTCCATTTTCCCGTAGCTTATGTTAAAAGGACTATTAGAAAATGTTTAATTTAAGGAAAAAGAAGAAAAACAAAAAAGGGCTATTTTGCTGGTTTGAAGTAGGCTATGTCGTTTATTGAGGCTTTTCTTTCGCTTTGAGGCTTAAGCACGGCTTCAACTTCCATGCCTATGTAAACAGTGTCTGTTTCGCCTATCTTATGTATTATTCCGCCGCATACACCATCAAACCTTATGAGTGCGTATATCTCTGGTTTCGCAAGTTTTTCTCCGTTAATGTTTATTGTGGCTATTGTGAAAGTGTGTATTACGCCTTTCTTGCCAACGTCAACCCACTCTTCAAGTTTCTCAAAGCATCTCTCGCAGTACATCCTAGGAGGAACATACACAACATTGCATCGCGGACACTTTGCCCCCATGATTCTGCCATTCTCCTTAATCTCTTTAAAGAAGCGTTCGCCCGCAATCCCAAGCGTGTAAACGTAGTCCGCCTCCATATGTCCTATCCAGTGGCGCACATTGAATGGGTTTGTTATTTTCTCCAAACTCATGCTTTTTCACTCCTTTACGGGCTTGAAGTAAGCTATGTCCGTTATCGCACCAGTTCGCTCTTCTGGAGGCTTCCAAACGGCTTTAACTTTCATTCCTATTTTGACTTCTTTCCAGTCTCCGTATTCCTCAATTCTGTGGACTATGCCCATCCCCTCGGACGCACCATCCAAGTTTATTACAGCTACGACAATAGGTTCTTTAAGTCTGCTCGCATCTGCCGCCAGAAACGAAACCGAAAACGTGTTTATTACGCCAGTGTCCTTCACGTACTTCCACCCGTCAGTTGGCTTAAAGCATTTTTCGCAGTAAATTCTCGGCGGAACCATTATGCGCCCACAACTGCTGCAAGTCGTCGCAATTATTCGCCCGTTTTTAAGCTCTTCGAGGAACTTGCTTATTGCTATGCCAGCGCTCCACGCAAACTTCGCCTTCGGCCTAAACCTTTCAGCTGGAACCCTTCCTTCCCTTAAATCCCGCGTTTCAATTTCCTCACTTTTATAATACCTCATAAATTCATCCTCTCCTTTGCTAACGCCTCAAAACGATAACAGAGCCGTACTGCATTAGGTCTCCCCATGCTTGAGCTACGCCAGTTCTCGGGTCTCCTGGAATTTGCCTCTTTCCGGCTTCGCCGCGCAGCTGCCAAAAGATTTCAGAGACTTTCATAAGCCCAGCTGCTGCTATTGGGTTGCCGCAGCCGAGCAAGCCGCCCGACGGGCAGGTAGGCAGGTCTCCATCGCGTTGAGTGACGCCTTCCGCGGTGAGTTTTGGCGCTTCGCCTTTCTTGCAAAGAAGCAATCCTTCCATGTGGTGTAGTTCCTTGTAGTCAAATGGGTCGTAAGGCTCTGCCACGTCAATTTCTTTCGGGGGGTTCTTTATTCCAGCCATTTTGTAAGCCATGCGGGCTGCATATTCGACGTAGTCCGGATAGTACAGGTCGCGATCTGTCCAATGCGTGGAATCTATGCACCAGCCAACTCCGTCAATCCAAACGGGGTTGTCGGTAAGCTCTTTGGCCACATCTTCAGAAGCAAGTACCAAAGCGGCTGCGCCATCGCTTGTGGGGCTGACGTCCAAGCGTTGCACCGGCCATGCCATAACCTCTGAGTTTAGGACATCTTCTACTGTTATCTTTGCGCCAAGCTGCGCAATAGGGTTATCTAGCGCGTTTCCTTTGTTTTTTACTGAAACGAGTGCGATCTGTTCTTTTTTGAGGTTGTGTTTGTGCATGTAACGGTTCATTTCTAATGCAAATATCCAGATGAGGTTCATGCCTACTGGCCGTTCTAGAATGGGGTCGAATATTGTTGTAAAAGCAAATTGTGGATGTGGATAGCAAGAAGACATTTTCTCTTCGCAGACGACTAGGCAAGTGTCGAACTGTCCTGAAGCTACATGCCACCAGCCAGCGAGAGGCGCAAAAACTCCTGTTCCGCCGCCAACAAAAACTCTCGTGTAGGGTTTGCAGTATGCGCCTGCTCCATCTGCCAGATATTCTCCTTTCATGTGCACTCCGTCGAAAGCATCTGGCGCGGAGCCCATTACCACGCTTTTTATGTCGCTTAACTCTAATCCAGCAGCATCAAGCGCCATTTTAGATGCTTCGTAGGATAGCTCTTTTCCTGTCTCTTTCAAGTTTCTCCTGAACAGCGTTACGCCCGCTCCAACTATTGCTACTCTTTTCTTTCCATACATTTCACATCAACTCACTTACAATTGCTTAACACAGCAACAGCACCTGTGGCTGTTGGGATTCCGCGCCATGCGTGAACCAAGCCTGTTTCAGAGTTAGGTATTTGTCGTGTGCCTGCTTCGTCTCTAAGCTGAAGAACTGCCTCAAAGGTTTTTTGAAGCCCAGAAGCTTCAAGCCCGTATCCCATTCCGAGCAAGCCGCCAGAGGGATTGACGGGTAGTTCACCGTTGAGGGCTGTTAACCCTTCTTCAGTTAGTTTTCCTGCTTCGCCGAACTCGCAAAGTTTTAAGGCTTCCATGTGCTGAAGTTCTTTGTAAGCGAACAAGTCGTGAATTTCTGCGAAGTCTATTTCCTTCCAGGGAATTTGTATGTTCGCTTGTTTGTAGGCAGTTTCAGCTGCTTTCCGCGTGTAGACCGCCTTTGTCCAGTCTCGTGTTTCCAGACTTGGGGTTTCAGTGCACCAGCCTATGCCCTTAATCCAAATGGGTTTTTCGCTGAGCTTTTTTGCTACCTTTTCAGAAGCCAAGACCATAACTATAGCACCGTCTGCAGGTGTGCTTATCTCAAGTTTTTTTAACGGGTGAAAGTATGTTTCGGAATTCATGACTTGGTCGACAGTCACGTTTGAGCCGTAAGCCGCGTATGGGTTGTTTATCGCGTTTTTCTTGTTTTTGACAACTACTTGTGCGCACTGCTCAGCAGTAGAGTGAGTTTCGTGTAGATACCTTTGCATTTCTAATCCCGCCACGCTGTATGGATGACTAATTAAAGGTCTGTTTAAGGTTGGATCCAATCCGAAAGCAACGATGTCCATGTAGGTCAGTATGTCCGATGCTTTGCTATGAGCTTCGACAACGGCGGTATCAAACTGTCCTGTCTTGATAAGCATGTATGCGGTTGCCAAGCCAAGCATGCCGTCGCCTGTAACTGTGAAAAGGTGCCTTAGGGCTGCACCAAGCTGGTCTGGAACGAACTCGTCAAAGATGCTGTGCCCTTCCAGATAGTCTTCTGCGCAAGTTATAAAGACGTCAAGGTCACTTCTCGGGTTAACTCCTGCATCTTCATAGGCCTTCGTTGCCGCTTCATACATAAGTTCTTTGTAAGAAAGCTCAGGTATAGTTGACCTGAAACCAACACAGCGAATGCCAACAATAGCAACTCCGCTCATTTTTCTTTCTCCTTTTCCATTTTTAGAAGCCTATATTTTAAGGTCTTCATCACATAAAGCTTTCTGCAAACAATTATCCAAAATGCGAACAACACAAAATAACATTTAAATCAATCATCAGAACATTTATCCCTTCTTTACACAAGAGGAGAAAA
>JAWAPV010000139.1:0-3761 GCA_038894255.1 Bathyarchaeia archaeon | reverse complement strand
CGCGGGTGCTGGCGTTCGTCGCCTTGTATCAGCGCGCTCCTGATGAACAGGAGGTAGACGAACTGTTAGATGGCTCGGTTTTTGAGCAAATCGAGCTGAACAACTTCGCGCTCATGTTTTGAAGCCGCAGAAAGCCTAGAAAAGGATAGAGCTTTTTACGAGGCAGGTAGCGTCTTCTCCAAAAGGCTTATCGACAAGACGATTGAAAAACTGAAAGCGTACCATGACAAGGATTTGTGGAAAAGCCTAAGCGACAAACCTCAAGAAATTCAGAAAATAGTCAGCCAGTTTATGCATTATGGCTAAAAAACATGCACTTCTTTTTTACGATTGCCTATTGTCTCTATCTAGTATTCTGCTGAAGAGCGAGGCGATTGCGATGCCGAAAGGCATGCCCAAAAGCAAGCTCTTTAGGCTTACCGCGTAGTAATGCGCATTTCGCTCCTCCAACCCTTTCACTTTCATAAGCCAATTACGGAAATCCACAATCTCCCGCTCAACCCTAATTCTCTGCTGCTTTCTTTCAGCATCGTCAGACTTGCCAAACTTTTCAGCACGCAATCTAACAATTTCCGCAATGCTTTTGCCACTGAATTCTTCGTAAAGCCTAAAACTTTTCAGAGAAGACTCGCTAACCTTAGCTTCCAATTCAACAGCAAAGTCGCGAATTTCTGATTCCATAATGAACCGAACTACCAAACAAAGCTATCTCATTTATGAACGCCAAATTCAGATTAACAATAAATAACGCTGGATAAAGAAATGCTTATAGGCTCTTTTAAAGTGGTTAAAGGCTGAGAGAACAAATTTGCGCATCAAAGGGCGGATAGATCAGCCTGGTATGATCGCAACGTTGGCATCGTTGAGGTCGCGGGTTCAAATCCCGCTCCGTCCACCAGACACAGCGTTGGCATACGTGTATGACGCTTTTTTCCCTTTTCCGTTAATGTTTCCCGTTCATTTTCACGATTGTGCTTTGTTCGTGTTGCTTTCTAGGCCCCTTTTATATAGGGTCAATGTTGGTCAAGTATTGCGTCTTTATCATTTGTTTTATTTTTTCTATTTCTTCGCTTAGCGGTTGGTCTTCTGTGAGTTTGGGAATTTCTTTTCGTATTTTCTCGTAGATTTTCCTTGTTTCTTTTCCCATCCTTTCTGGGCCGCGGAGTGCGAGGGCTTGTGTGGCGCATAGAAGTTCTATTGCGATTATGTATTGGGTGTTTTCGAGTATTTTTCTGGTTTTGTGCGCGGCGGTGGCTCCCATGCTTACGAAGTCTTCAAAGTTGGCTGATGTTGGGATTGTGTCTATGCATGCTGGATGCGCGAGAATCTTGTTTTCAGATGCCAACGCCGCAGCCGTGTACTGTGTGGTCATTAAGCCGCTGTTTAGGCCCGCTTTTTTTTGTGGCGGGATGAGGAAGGCTGGTAAGCCGTTGTTTAGTTTGTCATCGATGAGTCTGGCTACGCGTCTTTCGGACATGTTGCCTACTATTGCTAGGGCTATTCCAAGCGTGTCAAGGGCAAATGATAGGGGTTGGCCGTGGAAGTTGCCTCCTGAAAGGCATTTTTCGGTTTCTGGGAAAATAAGCGGGTTGTCGGTGGCTGAGTTGGCTTCTGTTTCAATTACTTTGCGGGCTTGAGCGATTGCGTCTCTCGCAGTGCCAAGAACCTGTGGTGTGCATCTTAGGCTGTAAGCGTCTTGGGGCCGCTGTCCTTTTTTGAGGGCTTCTTCGGAAGTCTGCGCTAGGCGGCTTCCTTCTAAAAGTCTTCTTAGGTTTGCGGCAGTAGCTACTTGCCCGCTGTGTGGCCTAACCTTGTGAATTTTTTCGTCGAACGCGTCAATGATGCCCAGCAACGCTTCAACGGTTAAAGCCGCTGCGGCTTCAGCTGTTTGAACGAGTTTTTCTGCGTCGTAAACGGCGAGCGCCGCTATGGCGGTCATGAGCTGTGTGCCATTGTTAAGCGCAATGCCCTCTTTTGCTTCCAGCTGAACGGGTTTTATTTTTGCCCTTTTCATTGCTTCCTCTCCGTTCATAACTGCCCCTTGATATTCGGCTTTGCCTTCGCCTATGAGAACGAGAATCATGTGCGAAAGCGGGGTTAGGTCGCCGCTGGCTCCGACAGAACCCTTGCTAGGGACAATTGGGTGAACTCTCTTGTTCAGCATTTCTATTAGAGTCTCTAGAACTTCAAGGCGCACTCCCGAATAGCCTTTCGCCAGCGTGTTCGCTCGCAGAAGCATCATTGCTCTGATGGTTTCGGTGTCAAGCGGCTCGTCCACGCCTGTGGAATGGCTCCTGATAAGGTTAAGCTGCAACTTCCTAATCTCAGAGGGTGAAATTCTAACGTTGCTTAAAGCGCCAAAACCCGTGTTTACGCCGTAAATCACCTTACCTTCTTTGACCAGCTTTTCAAGAACTTCGCGGCTTCTTTTTACGCGCTTTTTTGCTTCTTCTTTTAGAACAACTTTCGCGTATTCACGTGACACTTTGACGATGTCTTCTATCGTTAACGTCTCGCCGTCAATGAAAATCTGATGCATAGCCTTTTCTCCACGTTCCACTAAAGCTTTTGCGATTTTTAACCTTTAGGAATGCCGCGCTTGAAACCGTTCAAGAAAGAAAAAAGCGCGCTTCTTATCGCGCTCTTGAGCGTACTCGCGGTTCGAGAAGCGTCCAAAGCCACTCGACAAATTCCTGCAAATTCTTTGTCTGAATGTAGATCTCTCCAGGTCCCGTAATTTGCGTTACTAGCCCTTCGCCTCCGAGAATTGTTTCTTTGAGGCCTCCGAACTTTGTGACTCGGTAGTTGCATGTTGAGCTGAAGGCTACGAGGTGGAAATTGTCAACAATCATTTTCTCTCCTTCTCTTAACGTATGTTTGTCTATCGCGCCAAAGGTGTTTATGAACAGCTTGCCGTTGCCTGTGACCTTTATCATGAACAAGCCCTGTCCGAACAAGCCTTTAGTGAAGCCTTCCCATTTTACGTCCAAATCCACGTTTTCAGTAGAAGCTATGTATGCCGATTTCTGGATTATGTATCCCTGGTTTGGCGTAACCTCTAGCGTTTCAATGTCGCCGACTGGCGCAGCAACCAGCCCAAGTGATCCTGCTCCGGCGGTGGCAACGTAATCGTTCACCCAGAAGGATTGTCCTCCAAGAATGGCTAATCCTAAGCTACCGAGAATGCTTTTTTCTCGTTTCCTCGTGTGAGCTTCTATAGTTGGGCTCATATAGGTTAATGCCCCTGCTTCTGCAGTGATTTTTTCTCCCTGTCCCAAGTTGACAACAAGCATCGAGTATGACGGCTTGTATTTTATCTCATAATTCATACGTTCACCGTAAACTGTTCTACCGCACAAAGCCTATTATAACTTGCCATTCATGCAAAACTATTTAGCTAAACTTTACGGTAAAGAAATCAGTTATGGTCAGCTAAGACTATACGGGTTTAATCAGCTTTGGCATTTGGCTAGTTATTCTGCTCGTTTTACGCTTACTAGCGCCTCTAATTTCCGCGGTAATCGCTGTTTTTACGGCTTGGTTCTTCACAGAAGGTGCATGGTGGGCTGTTAAATCATAAAACAGCTTGAAACATTACATATACTAGCACTAAAATAATGCCACCGATTTGGGAAACTCCACCCTTCGTTAGATATCGCCAAAGAATAATGTTGGTGATAAGTACAAAGGCAAGCACTTGAGCGAATGATGCAGCGTCAATCACAAAAGGCGAAAAAACCAGAACCAAACCCAACACCAAG
>JAWAPV010000138.1:1560-3892 GCA_038894255.1 Bathyarchaeia archaeon | reverse complement strand
CCGAGCACAGAAGAGTTTGTTGAAACATACATAGTTTTGTTTGACCATTGTAGCGTCATGCGAATCCATCCTTCTGGAAGAACAGAAATAAAAGCGCTTAGGCCAGTTGCTGCTGCCTCAAGACCATCGCTTACGCCGTCGCCGTCTGTATCCGCTTTTGTTGGATTGGTTTTGAAAACTTTGATTTCAACACCGTCGCTAAGTCCATCTCCATCAGTATCCCGGTTCAGCAGGTTAAGCGCATAGGTTCCGAAGCCAGGTTGTCCTTGATTAAAATTATATTCTTCCAAGTTAGTCAAACCGTCGTTATCGTAGTCTTTGTGGATGTCGGTGGGATCTAGCGGGTTAAAGTACATAAGAAAGATTTCTTCACGGTCAGAAATGCCGTCTCCGTCGCTGTCTGGGTTTGACATTATTGGAAGGTTTAGGTCTATCAGGTATGGAACTCCCGTGTTTATCGCTTTTATGAAGGCGGCTATAGAGTTGTCGAGAGGCCACCATGTCCAGCAGCCTGCTTCAGAAAAAATCGTTTTCTTATTGCTTCCATCAATGTTTACAGCTACAATGGTGCCACAATTGTCGCTTATGTTTGGATTATAATCTCCTCTCTGTGTGTAATTAACTTCAGTGTACGTCAGTATTGTCGCGTTCAGCGTCCAATCTAAATGCATTGCAATCTTGCCTTCTGAACCGTCAACAATCTTGGTTAAACTGGTTCCATCGGGGTTGATGATCCAAACGCCAGTATAAGTTGTGAAGGCTATTTTGTCGTCTGTCGGAGAAAACTTGATGCTGAAAATCTGGTTGTCTGGACCCTCAAGCTCCAAGAGCAGTGTTCTTTCGCTTGTTTCTAGGTTGATTTTCCAGACGCGGCTAAAGCGGGTATAGGGATATGAAGAATAGTCGTATGCAAATTCAGTGTAAATCAAGGCTGTGCCATCATTCGTTAAGTCAAAGAACGTTGGAACACACGTGGAACTGCTGTTGACGTAGGTTATAAGGTTTTGATTAGAACCATTCAAGTCCATTGAATAAATTGTAGAGGAAGGCATTGCACCACTAGTGTTAACATAAAATATTCTTGAGTCATCCGGCGAAATAGCAAAGCTATCAAAAAAGACTTGACTGCCGTAGCCCGGCGGGTTCCAAAACTCGTTGATTACAGACCTAGTGCTTGCGTTTACTACCACAAAACGGTCAGAAGCAGCTACCAATAACAATTTTCCGGAGGGAGACCACGATAGGCTTCTTGTGCCGAGGCATCCTGTACTAATCGCGTATTGTCCTTCAGATACTTGCCATACGTAGAGAGGAGGCCAATAGATGATTTTTGGGTTGGTGTTTTGGGAAGGTGTAGAGGCGTTTGTGGTGGGAATTTTGTAAAGTCCAAGTATGGCTGAAGTTATGATTATGGTTATTGTGGTTATGGGGTAAAGTCTTTTTTTGGGCATTTTCGGTTGCTCCTTTAGTTTGTCTTGTTTATTACTATAGCATAATTAAAATGCCTTACGTAAAAAAATTCAACAATACCAATCCAAACAGTCGATAATGATTGCAAATAACTTTAAGCCAAAATTTAAGCAAAAGCGCAGAAAATCCCCAAAAATAGAAGCCGAGAACCTGCACGTCAAACAACAACTTAATTTAATTCCAAAACCAAAGTGAACAATTACGCTAATCTGAACAACTTAGGAAAAGGTTTTTAGTTTAGTTGTCTTATCTGACTTTGCAAACTATTAGGTTAAACTGTGAGGATGAAATGACATGTCTGTATTTGCAGCGCCAGGAGCCTACGACCGCGCTATCACCGTTTTCTCTCCAGACGGGAGACTGTTTCAAGTAGAATATGCCATGGAGCTTGTTAACCGGGGAGCCACGATACTGGGAATACGTTGTTCAGAAGGAGTTGTATTAGGCTCAGAAGAAACAGTTGAGCCTCTGGAAGAAGCAGAGTTTTCGTGGAAACTATTCAAAGTTGACGACCATGTGGGAGCCGCAATAGTGGGGTTAAGCTCTGATGCACGCATACTTATAGACCAAGCGCGAATCTATGCGCAGAGTAACAAGCTCACCTATGACGAACCTATTGACGTCGAGACCGTTACGAAGAGAATAAGCGACATAAAACAGATGTACACTCAGCACGCGGGCGTTAGACCTTTCGGAGTTTCCATAATATTTGCTGGCGTGGACAAAACTGGAAACCGCGTTTTCTACACTCATCCAAGCGGCACCTACCGAGGCTACAAGGCTACAGCGGTTGGCGCGGGCAGAGAAACCGTGCTAAGCATTCTGAAGGAAGAGTACAAGGAAGACATGAGCTTGGAAGACA